>NZ_JBQQBV010000011.1:0-279982 GCF_052246355.1 Streptomyces sp. 3N207
ACAGAGTTTCGGTGGTCATAGCGTGAGGGAAACGCCCGGTTACATTCCGAACCCGGAAGCTAAGCCTTTCAGCGCCGATGGTACTGCATGCGGGAGCGTGTGGGAGAGTAGGACACCGCCGAACAATCTTTATGGCCCTTGGCCTTCAGCGTGCATGCGCTGAAGGCCAAGGGCTTTTTTGTTTTCCTCTCGCTTTCCGAAGAGCGTTGTTCCACCGCCTGCGCGAGAATTGTGCGCAGGCATGCAGACAGGAGTCATCATGTCCCCCAGCTCCTCCGACGACCGCGGCCGAGCCGACCGTCGGCCACGACAGTCCGCCCCGCGTAGCAGCGACGGCCGCGAGCGTTCACGCGCACCCAGGCGGGAGGACGGTGGCCGGGCCGGCGGGGGCTTCCGGCGCGACGATCGAGGCGGCTCCCCGGGCGGTTTCCGTAGGGATGAGCGCCGCGGGGACGAGCGTCGGCGGGACGACCGTCCGCGTGGTGAGCGGGCGCACGACAATGGGCGCGACGACCGTGGACGTGACGACCGTCGTGGGCGCGATGGCCAGCGCGGGCCCGGTTTTCGTCGGGACGAGCGGCGGGATGACCGTCGGGATGAACGGCGGGATGACCGTCGAGATGAACGGCGCGGTGATCGGGGCCGGGACGGTTCCGGTCGCTCGGACCGTCGTCCGGACGAGCGCGGCGGGGATGCCCGGGGCCGTGACTCCCGTGGACGTGGGGAGTTCCGGCGCGATGACCGGGGGCGTGGTGAGCGCAGGGACGATCGGCGTGGCGGGTATCGGGGGGACCGGCCGCAGCGGGACGACCGGGACCGTGAGCGGGCGCCGTACCGTCGGGATGACCGGGACGGCGGGCGGCCGCAGGGTGGCCGGGGGCCGCGTCGGGATGACGAGCGTGCCGGGCGGCGGCCGTACGGGCAGGGCGGTGGCGGCCGGGGACGTGACGACCGGCGCGACGAGCGCGGTGGTGGCGGCTTCCGGCGGGAGGACAGCCGTGGGGGCGGTGGCTTCCGGCGTGGTGGTGACCGCGACCGGCCGTACGGGCGCGGCGACCGGGACCGGGACCGCGGTCGGGAGCGGCCGGAGCGGGAGCCGCTGCGCCGGTTGCCGATCGATGAGGACGTCACCGGCGAGGAGCTGGACAAGGACGTCAGGCAGGAGCTGATGAGCCTGCCGAAGACGCTGGCCGAGGATGTCGCGCGCAACCTGGTGATGGTGGCGCGGCTGCTGGACGAGGACCCCGAGCAGGCGTACGCGTACGCGAAGGTGGCGCTGCGGTTGGCGTCGCGGGTGCCGTCGGTGCGGGAGGCTGCCGGGTTCGCCGCATACGGGGTGCAGAAGTACTCCGAGGCGCTGGCCGAGTTCCGGGCGGCCCGGCGGATGACCGGGCTTCAGCATCTGTGGCCGGTCATGGCCGACTGCGAGCGTGGTCTGGGGCGGCCCGAGAAGGCGCTGGCGATGGCGGGCGAGCCCGAGGTGCAGAAGCTCGACAAGGCGGGGCAGGTCGAGATGCGACTGGTCGCGGCGGGGGCGCGCCGCGACCTGGGGCAGCCGGACGCAGCTGTGGTGACGTTGCAGAGCCCCGAGTTGGCGTCCAACTCTGTGCAGCCCTGGACGGCGCGGCTGCGGTATGCGTACGCCGACGCGCTGTTGGAGGTCGGGCGTGAGGACGAGGCCCGTGAGTGGTTCGCCAAGGCGTTGGAGGCGGATCAGAGCGGGGTGACCGATGCGTCCGACCGGCTCGCCGAGCTGGACGGTGTCGAGTTCATCGACGCCCTCGCGGAGGACGAGGATGAGGAGAAGGACGTCGTCGACGAAGTAGGGGACGGGGGCGAGTCGTCTTCGGAGGGCTGAGCTCTCGTTGGGGCAGTGAGTGAAGGGCGGACCCCCTGCGGGGGTCCGCCCTTTGTGCTGCTTGCTGACTTTTACCTGTGGGCGCTCAGGGGGTTTTTCAGGGTGCCGGTCAGCTGGAGGGCGCCGGCGGGGTCCTGGAGGTCCACCATTTGCTGGTTGTTGCGCAATTGGAGGCGGTTGAGGCAGGAGAGGGCGAACTCGTCGGCGAAGAGGTCGTACTGGGCGTGGCGGGCTGCCAGGTGGGGCGTTGCTTTTTGGTAGTCCTTCGTCACGTCGGCCACGGTCGACCAGAAGCTCGTCTCGTCCAGGACACCTGCCGCGTCGAGGGTGGGGGCCAGGAAGCGGAAGAAGCAGTCGAAGACGTCGGTGAAGAGGGAGAGGATCTTCATGTCCTCGGGGACGTCGGCGCGGATGCGTTCCACCTCGGGCGGCAGTTCGGCGTCTTGGCTCATGACGGCGATTTCCTCGGCCAGGTCCTTGAAGAGTGCGCGACGCGGGACGCCGTGTTCGTCAAGGACGAGGATGACGTTCTCGCCGTGCGGCATGAACACCAGCTCGTAGGCGTAGAAGCAGTGCAGCAGCGGGGTCAGGTATGCGTGCAGATAGGCGCGCAGCCACTCCGTGGGCTCCAGGCCGGAGCTGTGGATGAGGGCTGCGGCCAGCGAGTTGCCTTCGCGGTCGACGTGCAGGAGCGAGGCCATGGTGGCGGGCTTCTCGCCCTCTTCCAGGAACGGTATCGGGCTCTCGCGCCAGAGGGCCGCCAGCATTTTGAGGTAGGCGGAGCCCTTGGGGGCCGCGGCCTCGTAGGGGGCGGGGTGGTAGCCGACGGCGGCGCGTTCGCGGAGGACGCCCAGGCCGGTGTCGCGCAGGACGGCGTCGCCTGCCACCAGGTCGGCCAGCCAGTCGTTGATGGCGGGGGTGGCTTCCATGTAGGCGGCGGACAGACCGCGGACGAAGCCCATGTTGAGGACCGAGAGGGCGGTCTTCACATAGTGCTTGGCGGGGTGGGTGGCGTTGAAGAAGGTGCGGATGGACTGCTGGGCCAGGTGTTCGTCGTCGCCATGGCCGAGGCAGACCAGATGGCGCTGGGCGATCTCGGCGGCGAAGGTCACCGAGAGCTTGTTCCACCACTGCCAGGGGTGGACGGGGATGAGGTAGTAGTCGTCCAGGTCCAGGCCCTGCTCGGTCATGGCGGCCGAGAAGCGGCGCAGCGTGCCGGCGGAGAGCTCGGAGAGCAGCAGCTTGTCGTAGCTGAGGTCCGTGCAGGCGGTGAAGGTGGCACGGTCGCGGCGGGCGGCGACCCAGATGAGGCGTACGGGCGAGCCCGTCTCGGGGGCGTAGGCGCGGTACTCGGCGATGTCGAAGCCGAGCCGGCCATTGTTGGCGACGAAGCACGGGTGGCCCTCGGTCATCCCGGACTCGATGGTCTGGAAGGAGGCTGCGGCCAGCTGCGCCGCAGTGACCGGCGGGGCCGCGAGTTTGTAGGCGGTGCTGGCCAGGGTGGAGCTGATCTCCTCAAGATAGACGGGGAGGATCTCCTCGCCCAGGCCCAGCGTGTCGCGCAGCTCCGTGATGAACGCGAGGGCGTCCAGCGGGAGTTCGGTTCCGTCGCGGTGCCGGGTGACGCTGTCGGCGTCGACCTGCCAGTGGTCGAGGGCGAAGCGGCGGGCCGTGAAGCGGTATTCGGTGGTGCCGTCGTCGGAGCGGACCGCGTACCGGTTCTCGCCGTCGTCCAGTGGGGCCGGTCTCAGCAGCCGCTCGTGGCTGAACTCGGCCAGCGCCTTGCGGACGAGGAGCCGGGTGGCCTGGGCCCAGCGTTCGGGCGTGAGATGGCTGACGGACTCGTGCGGCGGGGTCGGCTGGGGCGTGCTGGGGAGGGTCATGCGGGGGTCACTCCTGTGGCGGTCCGGAACTGCTCGCGGGTGCAGAAGCTGAGCAGGGCTTCCTTCTCCGGTTTGGTGAGGGTGGAGTCGACGCGGAAGCCGACCGCCTCGTTGAGGGCGTGCACGGCGGTGTTGCGGACGTCCGGTTCGACGACGACGCGGCGGGTGTCCGGGTCGGCGAAGAGCATCGCCATGACGGTGGTGATGACCGCGCGGGTGAAGCCGTGCACCGGCTGCTCGGTGGGCGCGCACAGGAAGTGCATGCCGACATCGCCGGGCTGGTGCGGGTAGAGCCCGGCCAGTTCCACGTAGCGGGGGTCGTAGCGTTCCATCAGGAAGGCCGGCTCGCCGTTGTGCAGACCGAGGAAGGCGTCGTGGTGCGGGGAGGCCGCAATACTCATGAACTCCCGCTCCACGTCTGGCAGTGTGGCGTCCTGGAGCAGGTAGAACGCGGACTTGGGGTGGGTCACCCAGCGGTGCAGCAGTTCGGCTTCGGTCAGCGGGTCGACGGGGCGGAGGGCGAAGGTGCCCAGGGCCTCGTCGGGGCGGGTGAAGATGGTGGCGTCGGCGGTCGTCACAGCGCTGCCTCCAGGCCGTCCGTTCCCGTCGCGGCGGCGTCGTCCGTCCTCGCGGCCGTCGGGTCGTCCGTGGGCGCGGTGAACTCCTGGAAGGCGATGGACTTCTCGACCGGGTAGACCTCGCGGCCGAGCAGCTCGCGGATGATGCAGGAGTTGCGGTAGGCGGCCATACCCAGGTCGGGGGCTACGAAGCCGTGTGTGTGCAGCTCCGCGTTCTGAACGTAGATCTCCTGGCCGGCGGTGTCGATGCTGTAGTCGCGGCGTACGGCGAAGCGGCCGCGGGCGTCCCACTCGATGCGGTCGGCGATCGGGTCGAGGAACGCGGGCGGCTGGTAGCGGTAGCCGGTGGCCAGGATCAGTCCCTCGGTGGTGAGGCTGAAGTCACGCTTCTGCTCTTCCTGGCGCAGCCCGAGGGTGTAGGTGCCGCGGGACTCGTCGTACGAGGCGTCGGTGAGCGCGGTGTTGGTCATCAGCCGGGTGGGGCAGGGCGCGAGGCGGTTCTTCTGGTAGAGCAGGTCGAAGATGGAGTCGATCAGCTCGGAGTTGATGCCCTTGTAGAGGTTCTTCTGCGCGGCGACCAGGCTGTCCCGGGTGTCGGGCGGGAGGGAGTGGAAGTAGTCCACGTACTCCGGGGAGGTCATCTCCAGCGTCAGCTTGGTGTATTCGAGGGGGAAGAACCGGGGGGAGCGGGTGAGCCAGGTGAGGGAGTAGCCGTGGCTGTCGATGTCCTGGAGGAGGTCGTAGTAGATCTCCGCCGCGCTCTGGCCGCTGCCGACCAGGGTGATGCTCTGCTTCTTCTGGAGGGCTTCCTTGTGCTCCAGGTAGTGGGAGTTGTGGATCAGGTCGCCGCCGAGATCCTGGCAGGGCTCGGGGAGGTACGGCGGGGTGCCGGTGCCCAGGATCAGTTTCCGGGTGCGGAATGTGCGGGTCACCGGGGGCTCTCCGCCCGGCAGGTGCTCGGCGTGGACGGTGTAGAGGCCCTCGCCCTCGTCGTACTCGACGCTGGTGACGCGGTGGCTGAAGCGTACGGTCTCGCCGAGGCGGTCCGCGGCCCAGCGGCAGTAGTCGCTGAACTCGGCGCGGAGCGGATAGAAGCTCTCGCGTATGTAGAACGAGTACAGCCGGCCGGACTCCTTGAGGTAGTTGAGGAAGGAGAACGGCGAGGTCGGGTCGGCGAGGGTGACCAGGTCGGACAGGAACGGGGTCTGCAGGGTGCTGTCGTCCAGCATCATGCCCGGGTGCCAGCTGAACTCCGGTTTGTCGTCCAGGAAGACGCCGTCGAGCTCCGCGATCGGTGCGGTCAGACAGGCGAGGCCCAGGTTGAAGGGGCCCAGGCCGATGGCGACGAAGTCGTGTACGGGCGCGTCGGCCGGGTGAGCGCTGGAGGGAGTCACGTGCGGGCTCCGTGTGGGGTCGGTCAGCATGCCTGGGCGGCGCTGAGGGCGGACGGGTGGGCGGCGTTGTGCCGGGCTGCCTGCTGCTGGGCGTACTGCTCGGCGTGTGCGGCGATCAGATCGAGGACCGTGGCGATGTCGGCCGGCAAGGTCTCCGGGTTGAGCAGGGTGAACTTGAGGTAGTGGCGGCCGTCGACCACGGTGCCGGCGACGATGGCCTCGCCGGAGGCGAACAGCGCCTCGCGGGCGTACAGATTGGCCCGGTCGGTCAGCGTCCCGTCGTCCGGGTGCCCGTCTCCGGGCAGGTAGCGGAAGACGAGCGTGGAGAGCCGGGGCTCGACGACGACCTCGAACCGTTCGTCGGCGTCCAGCAGCCGCCAGGCGTCGGCGGCGCGGTCCACGACTTCGTCGAACAGTTCGCCGAGCGCGTCGGCTCCCATCACGCGCAACGTCATCCAGAGCTTGAGCGCGTCGAAACGGCGCGTGGTCTGGAGCGATTTGTCCACCTGGTTGGGTATTTCCTGTTCCACGCTGCGGGCCGGGTTGAGGTAGTCGGCGTGGTAGGTGACGTGGCGCAGGGTGTCGCGGTCCCGGACCAGGACGGCGCTGGAACTCACCGGCTGGAAGAAGGACTTGTGGTAGTCGACGGTCACCGAGTCGGCCCGCTCCACACCGTCCAGCAGTGCGCGGCGGCGCTGCGAGATGAGCAGCCCGCAGCCGTAGGCGGCGTCCACATGCAGCCAGGTGCCCGTACGTTCGCACAGGTCGGCGATGGCGGGCAGCGGGTCGATGCTGCCGAAGTCCGTGGTGCCCGCCGTGGCGACGACGGCCATCACCGTCTCTTCGGCACGCTCGCAGCGCGCCAGTTGCTCGGTCAGCGCGTCGATGCGCATCCGGCGCTGCTCGTCGCAGGGGATCGAGAGGACGGCCTCGGGGCCCAGGCCCAGCAGGACGGCGGCCTTCTCGATGCTGAAGTGGCTGCACTCTGAGGTGAGGATGCGCAGCCCGGGCAGGATCTGCGGAGTGGTCAGCGCTGTCTCGGAGTTCTTCCGCACGAGGCGGCAGGTCTCCTCACGGGCGAGCAGCAGCGCCTGGAGGTTGGACTGGGAGCCGCCGCTGGTGAAGATGCCGTCCGCGGCGGTGTCGAAGCCGATGCGCTGTGCCGTCCACTCGATGAGGCGGCGCTCGATCAGGGTGCCGCCCGCGCTCTGGTCCCAGGTGTCCAGCGAGGAGTTGACGGCCGCGATGACGGCTTCGCCGAGCACGGCCGGGATGACCACGGGGCAGTTGAGGTGTGCGAGATAGCGCGGGTGGTGGAAGTAGACGGCGTCGCGGAGGTACACACGCTCCAGTTCGTCCAGTGCCTCGCGTGCGGTGCCCAGCGGTTTCTCCAGGTCCACAGCGGAGACGGTGGGGGCGAGCTCGGCGGGCGAGACGCCGGTGAACGGCCGTTCGGCGCCGGCGAGTTTCGCGGCGACCCGCTCGACGCCGTATGTGAGGGAGCGCCTGTAGTGCTCCGCTGTCCTGTCGTTGAGCAGGTGGGACCTGCTGCTCATCGGGGGCTACCTCCGGGGATGGGGGGTTGCTGTTCACCGGCAAAGGGCCATGGCTCGGGAGGAGTTGGCCTACCGGGAGTGAAGTGATGTCCGGCCGACGGGGGGCTCGGGCCGGCCGGGTCTGCTTGCCGGGCCGGCGGGAGGAGACGTCGGGAGAGAGGTCAGAAGTGTCCTCCTGGCATGGGCGGACGTGACCCACCGCGCGGAGTGCCGCGCAGTGAGGTAAGGCTACCCTAACTTGGACGTCTCGGAGGAGTGCAAGAGGGCTCCCCGGACAGCCGTACGAGGGGAAAAGCAGCCGGAAACGCGACAGAATGCCCCGCCCGGCGCGGGGGCCCGGGCGGGGCACCAAGGGCGCGGCCCAGAGCGGCCGCGCAGGTCAGCGAGGCACGTCGGCGATCGTGCGGAGCACCAGTCCCGTGGCCGGTTTCGGGCCGAACGAGGTTGACTTGCGCGGCATGGTGACGCCCTGTTCGGCCAGCTCCCGCACCGTCGCCTCCGGAACGGCCCGCAGCAGTACCGCCGTACCGCCGTACGCCGCGGCCTGCTCGATGGCCGCTTCGGTGTGGTGCAGATAACTGATGTCCTCGGGACGGTCAGGCACCTGCCAGACAGCGTCCAGCAGCGTCGAGTGCAGCACCGTGGCGTCCAACTCCCGCCATGCCGCGGGCCGCCCAGCGGCGACCGTACGGGCCACCAGCGTGGGCGAGGGCCGGTCGAGCAGATGGAAGACGCCTTCGCCCTCGGTCAGCAGGAAGGCGTTTCCCGCCGTGTCCTCCAGCTCCTCCAGCGCCTCGTCCAGCGGAGCCTCCAGCGTGCGGATGCGGAAAGCGCCCTCCTCCCCGTACTCCGCGCCCGTCCGGTCGAGCAGGTCGAGCGCCCTCTTCAGCGGAAGTCTGGGCAGCACCCGGTGGATGGCGCGCACCTGGAGGGGATAGCGCGCGGTGTCGACCAGCAGCACCAGGCCGTAGTTCCAGGGGGACTCCTGACCGGGGCCGGAGCCGGAGTCGGAGCCGCCCTGCTCGGCGCGCAGTCGCAGATACGTCGCCCACCGGTGGTGGCCGTCGGCGATCAGCGCGCTGTGCCGGGACAGCTCGGCGTCCACCTCGGCGAGTTCGGCCGGGTCCGTGACGGCCCACAGCCGGTGCGCGAAGCCGTTCTCGGTGGTCGTCGCCGCCAGCGGTGTGCCGCACGTGGCCCGTTCGATGACGGCGGTCGCGCCGGTACGGGTGCCGTCGCCGCGGTAGGAGAGCAGCAGCGGCTCGGGGTTGGCGGCCATCTCGCGCATCAGATCGGCGCGATCGGCGACGACATGGTCTATCACGTCTTCGTGCGGCAGGACGACCCCCTCCTCGGGAGCCGAAAGCCGCAGGGCGCCGATGAGGCCGCGTTGCAGCAGTTCGCCTTTGCGCTGCTCGTAGACGTACAGCGCCGGCCGGGGGTCGCGGGCCAGTACTCCGTCGGCCTGCCAGCGGTGCAGTGTCTCGGCAGCCTTGTGGTGCCGGGTCCGGGGGTCCTCGGCCTGCGGGAGGATGAGCCGCACGATGTTGTACGGGTCCGCCGTCTCCAGATCCCGCAGTCCGTCCGGTGTGACCACCACGTCGTACGGCGGCGAGGTCACCGCAGCGAGGCTGCTGACCCTCTCCGGCGCGTAGCGCAGCCCCCGGAACGGGGCGAGTCTCAGTCCTCGGACGGTCATCTGTGCATGGTAAGCCGGTGCCCTGTTCCCGGTGGAGCGGGGCACAGGGGGCGCAGGGGTGCGGAGCGTGCGGCGGTGTACGAGAGGATCGGTACGGCGCGAAGACCCGCGACGGCCCTTTGCGCGCCCCAGGAGAGAGCACAAGGAGCAAGCCCTCATGCACCACAGCCCCGCCGCCGACACCGCCGCGACAGCCCCGCTGTCCAGCCCGCGGGCCAGCGACAGCGCGCTGCACACCGCGTACGACACGGCACTGCTGGACCTGGACGGGGTGGTGTACACCGGGGGAGAGGCGGTGCCGCACGCGGTCGACGCGCTGGCCGCCGCGCGGGAGAGCGGGCTGCGGCTGGCGTATGTGACGAACAACGCGGCCCGCACCCCGCAGACCGTCGCCGCGCAGCTGAGGCAGCTGGGTGTGCCCGCGGCGGCGGACGAGATCATCACGTCCGCGCAGGCGGTCGCCCGGCTCATCGCGGAGCACGTTCCGCAGGGCGCGCGGGTGCTGGCCGTCGGCGCCGAGGGGCTGCGGGTCGCGCTGGAGGAGCGGGGGCTGACCGTTGTCGAGACGGCCGACGAGGAGCCCGCGGCCGTGGTGCAGGGCTACGGCGGACCTTCCATGGAGTGGGGGCGGTTGATCGAGGCGGCGATCGCCGTGCAGCGCGGGGTGCCCTGGTACGCGTCCAACACCGATCTGACCATCCCCAGCGGGCGCGGCATTGCGCCCGGCAACGGCTCGGCCGTCGAAGTCGTCCGCATCGCCACCCGGTGGATGCGCACACCGCCGGAGCCCCGGATCGCGGGCAAGCCGTTGCCGCCGATGCACCGGGAGTCCATCCTGCGGACCGGCGCACGACGGCCGTTGGTGGTCGGCGACCGGCTCGACACCGACATCGAGGGGGCGCACGCGGGGCGCGTGGACTCACTGCTCGTACTGACCGGGGTGACCGACGCGACGCGGCTGCTCGCCGCCCGGCCTGTCCACCGGCCGACCTATGTGGCCCGCGACCTGCGGGGTCTGCTGGCGGCCCAGCCGGATGTGACAGGGGACGCCAAGAAGGGCTTCCGCTGCCGCGGCTGGACCGCGCACGCCGGTGCGGACCGGCTGACGCTGGAGGGCGACGGCGAACCGCTGGACGGGCTGCGCGCCCTGTGCGGGGCGGCCTGGTCGGCGGCGGGGGACGCGGAGTGCCGGTTGGACGCCGGTGACGCGCTGACCCGGCTGGGGCTTTGAGGCCCGGCCGGGTCAGCGCTGCTGCGCCTCAGCCGGCCGCGCCCGCAAGCGCCTCCGCAACCAGCTGCTCCTCGGTCGCGCCCAACCGCCAGTACCCGGTGAACTTGACGGCCCGGCGGTCGAAGCCGCGCTCGGTCACCAGATGCCGCCGCAGCGCCTTGACGGTGCCGGCCTCGCCCGCGAGCCACGCATAAGGCGTGCCCGGGGGAAGCTCGGCGGCGCGCACGGAGGCGACCATCCGCTCCAGCCGGGAACCGGTGGCCGCCTCGTCCCGCACCAGCCAGCTGAACCGCGCGTCCGAGAGGGTCGGCAGGTCCTGGACGTCCTCCCGGTGCGGGACCTCCGCGAACACCCGTACCGGCATCCCCGCGGGCAGCCACTCAAGGATGGCGCCGATGGCGGGCAGTGCCGTCTCGTCGCCGCTCAGCAGCACCCAGTCGGTGCCCTCGGGCGGCCGGAAGTCGACGCCCGCGTTGTCCTCGACGACCGGGCCGAGCAGGGTGACCCGGTCCCCGGGCATCGCCCGCAGCGCCCAGCGCGAGGCGGGGCCGCTCTCGCCGTGCAGGGCGAAATCGACGTCCAGTTCGTCCGCCCCCAGCCCGCGGCCGGCAGGTACCCCTGTGCCGTACTCGCTGCCTCTGCGCAGCGCCCGCACGGTGTAACTGCGCATGATCCCGCGGACGTTCTCGTCCATCGCGCGCCACTCGGTGAACCAGTTCTCGCCCGCGTCCGTGGGCACCACGGGCGCGGTCTGTCCCGGCTGCGGCAGGAAGAGTTTGAATCGCTGGTCCCGGCCGCCGGAGGCGAAACCATCCAGCCCGTCGCCTCCGAAGGTGACCCGCAGCATGGTCGGACCCAGTCGACGGGTCCGTACGACGCGCAGCTCGAAGAACTCGAACGGAACGGTGGAGGGTGCGGGCGGCGCCGTGCTGACCGTGCTGCTCATCGTGTCTGCTCCTCCCGAAAGGGACGGGTTCGGCTGTGCGGGGGTACGGGAACGTGCCGGGCCGTCAGGCGCGGCAGCGGATCAGAGGCTCAACCGACCTTCTTGGCCTTCTCGATCGCTTCCGCGAGGTCCTCCAGCAGGGGTGCGGCACCCGCGTACGAGAAGCGCGGTTCGGCCGCCCACGAAGCGACCTGGCCCTTCTTGACGGCCGGGAGGTCGTTCCAGGACGGCTTCGACTTGAGGGCCTTGGGCTGGAGGGACTGGGTGCGGTTGTCCAGAATGATCAGGTCCGCCTGGTACTTGTCGGCATTCTCCCAGCTCAGCTCCTCGAAGAAGCCCTGCTGGCTGACCTTCTTGGGCTTCACCAAGTCGACACCCAGCTGCTTGAAGTACTGAAGGTCGGAGTTGGCGTCCGGGTCGGAGACATAGAGCAGGTCGGCAGCGCCGGAGGCGGCCATGACGCGGATGCCGCTCTTCGCGGCCTTGCGCAGCCGCTCGGCCGCCTTCTCGAACCGGGCCTTGGCGTCCGTGACGGACTTGGCCTTCACGTTCGCGCCCAGCGACTCGGCGAGCTTCGCGTACTGCTGGATGACCTCGACCATCGGGACTCGCGACGACTTGATGCCCACCTGGGGCGCAAGCTTGGAGATCTTGTCCTTGCTCTCGTCCGGGACGTAGAAGAGCGCGTCCTTGAGGTACATGTTGCTGATCAGCAGCTGGGGACGGAGCTTGGCGTACTTCTCCAGGTCGAACTCGCCGAAGGCGTTTCCGATGATCTTCACCTTGGAGATGTCAACGTCGCCGGCGAGCACATCGGGCTTGCCGTTCTTCTGCTTCGTCGGGCCGAAGACGCCGACGATCTGGTCGCGGACACCGAAGTCCCACAGGGCCGCTGCCGCGCCGATGTAGGCGACGATCCGCTCGGGAGCGGCGTCCAGGGTGACCTTCTTCTTGCGGCCGTCGGTGAAGGACCAGCCGTCGCCCTTGGAGCCGTCACCCGAACCGGATCCGGTCTCGTCGCTTCCGCAGGCGGCGAGCAGCGCTCCGAGACCGACGGCGCCGCCCGCGGCCAGCAGACCGCGGCGCGAAAGGTGAGGGAGTGGGGAAGAGCTGGGCATTTCTCCGGCCTTCTCTCGACGTGCTGAGACGCGCCGCGGGCATGCTGCGGGCGTACATACGGGGCGGCCATGGGGCGGCCGAGTTCGTGGTTAGGTTAACCTAACCAAAGTTGTTGTTGTCCAGTGGCCGGGCGCCCCGATCTCCCGGCCCCGACCGGAGCGCGTACGTGACTCTCACCAAGTCCCCGCAGGTCCAAGGGGGTTCAGCGGCGGTACGCCGTGGACAGGGACAGCCGGCGGCCGGGCAGGAACAGCCCGCACGTGCCCGGGCCCCGCTCGCCCGGGCCACCGGGCTGGCGGCAGCCGTGCTCGTCCTGTTGCTCGTCGTCTTCCTCAGCCTCGCCTTCGGCGCCCGCCCGCTCTCGTTCGGCGAGGCGTGGTCGGGGCTCGTCGACAGCAGCTCGGCGAGTTACACCGTCGTCCACGAGATGCGGCTGCCCCGCACCCTCCTCGGCCTGCTCGCGGGTGTCGCGCTCGGCCTGGCGGGCGGCGTCATGCAGGCGCTCACCCGCAACCCGCTGGCGGACCCGGGGCTGCTGGGCATCAACGCGGGCGCGGCGGCAGCCGTCGTCACCGCCATCTCGTTCTTCGGCGTCGCCGGGTACACCGGCTACATCGGCTTCGCCTTCCTCGGTGCCGCCGCCGTCTCCGTACTCGTCTACGCGGTCGGCGGCGGTCGCGGCGCCACCCCGGCCCGGCTCGCCCTCGCGGGGACCGCACTGAACGCCGCGCTGATCTCGTATGTGAGCGCCGTTCAGCTCCTGGACACCGCCTCGCTGGACCGGATGCGGTTCTGGATGGTCGGCTCGCTCGCCCGCGCCCAGGACTCGACGGTCCTCTCGGCCCTGCCCTTCATCGCCGTCGGCACCCTGCTCGCGCTCGTCCTGTCCCGGCCGCTGAACGCGCTCGCGCTCGGCGACGACGCGGCGCGTTCCCTCGGCTCCCGGCCCGCCCGGACCCGCGCCGCAGCCATCGTGGCCATCACCCTGCTGTGCGGCGCAGCGACCGCCGCCTGCGGGCCGATCGTCTTCGTCGGGCTGATGGTGCCGCACATGGTGCGTGCGCTCACCGGTCCCGACCAGCGCTGGATGCTGCCGTACTGCGCAGTGCTGGCACCCGTGCTGCTGATCGGCGCCGACATCATCGGACGCGTGGTGGGCCGGCCCAGCGAACTCCAGGTCGGCATCGTGACCGTCGTGGTGGGCGGGCCGTTCTTCCTCTACTTCGTACGGAGGCGAAGGGTGGCACACGCATGAGCCTCACCGGAATCCGTACGCGTGTCATACGCACCCCCGGCGGCCTCTCCGTCAACTACCGCCCGCGCGCCCTGCTCGTCGGGGTCGGCTGTGTGGTGCTCGCGCTGGTCGCCGCCGTGTTCGCGATCGGCAGCGGCGAATACCCGATGGCGCCCGACGACGTGATCCGCACGCTGCTCGGAGAGGGCGACCCCGCCGACGCGTTCATCGTCAACGAACTGCGGCTGCCCCGCACCGTGACCGCGCTGCTCGTCGGGGCGAGCCTGGGGCTGTGCGGCGCCGTCTTCCAGGCGGTCGTCCGCAACCCGCTCGGCAGCCCCGACATCCTCGGCTTCACCAACGGGGCTGCGACCGGGGCGCTGTTGGTCATCTTCGCCGCGGGCGGCAGCAGCGCACTGCTGGCGGGCGGCGCCGTCGCCGGAGCCGTCGTCACCGGCACGCTGATCTACGCCCTCGCCTGGAAGCGCGGTATGCACGGCTACCGGCTGGTGCTGGTCGGCGTCGGCGCCACCGCCATCCTGACCGGCGTCAACAGCTACCTCATCACCCGCGCCGGCATCACCGAGGCGTCCCGGGCCGTGCTGTGGATGACCGGCAGCCTGGACGGGCGCGGCTGGGGCGACGTACTGCCGCTGGTCTTCGGCATGGTGGTGATCGTCCCCCTGGTGCTGCTCGGCTGCGGACGCGCCCTGCGGATGCTGGAGATGGGCGACGACGCGGCCGGGGCGCTCGGTGTCCGCGTCGAACGCACCCGGCTCGCGCTGCTGGCCGCCGGAGTACTGCTGGTGGCGCTGTCGGCCGCCGCTGCGGGGCCCGTCTCCTTCGTCGCGCTGACGGCACCGCAACTCGCCCGGCGGCTGACCAAGGCGCCGGGTCCCAATCTGCTGCCCTCGCTGTGCATGGGCGCAGCGCTGCTGGTCTGCGCCGACCTGATGGCCCAGCGGGCCTTCGGAGAACATCAGCTCCCCGTCGGCGTGATCACCGGTGTAGTGGGCGGCGGCTACCTGGTGTGGCTGCTGGAGAGCGAGCGCAGGGCGGGACGGATATGAGGGAGTCGAACGTGGTGGTTGCGGCCGTCCGGCCGGTGATCACGGAAGAACGCAAGCACGTCGAGCAGCCAACGGAGGCGGGGACACGATGAAGACCGCGACGGACAACAAGGAGCCGACCTCCGACGGTGCTGCCACAGCGACTGGCGAGCCCCGGCTGACCGGGCATGGACTCACCCTCGCCTACGACCAGCGCACCATCGCCGCCGAGCTCGACGTCGCCGTGCCCGACCAGTCGTTCACGGTCGTGGTCGGCCCCAACGCCTGCGGCAAGTCGACGCTGCTGCGCGCCCTCTCGCGGATGCTCAAGCCCGCCGAGGGACAGGTGCTGCTGGACGGCAGCGACATCGCGGGCATGCCGGCCAAGGCGCTGGCCCGCACTCTGGGCCTGCTGCCCCAGTCGTCCACGGCCCCCGACGGGATCACCGTCGCCGACCTGGTGGCCCGCGGCCGCTACCCGCACCAGGGGCTGCTGCGCCAGTGGTCGCGGGACGACGAGCGGGTGGTGGCCGAGTCCATGGCGGCCACCGGGGTCGAAGAACTCGGCGACCGGTTCGTCGACGAACTCTCCGGCGGCCAGCGGCAGCGCGTATGGATCGCCATGGCGCTCGCCCAGCAGACGCCGCTGCTGCTGCTGGACGAGCCCACCACCTACCTGGACATCGCCCACCAGATCGAGATCCTCGACCTGTGCGCGCGGCTGCACGAGGAGGAGGGCCGGACGCTCGTCGCCGTACTGCACGATCTCAACCACGCGGCCCGCTACGCCACGCACCTGATCGCCATGCGGGACGGCCGGATCGTCGCGCAGGGGGACCCCGGCGAGGTGGTGACGGCCGAGCTGGTGGAGGAGGTCTTCGGTATGCCCTGCCGCGTCATCGACGACCCGGAGACCGGCACCCCCCTGGTGGTGCCCGCCGCGCGGCGCTGAGCCGTCGGACCCGGGGGTCTGTCAGACCCGGGAGGTAGCGTCGGGGCATGAGCGAGTTCGCGCAGGGACCCGGGCCCGGGCACGCCCCCAACCCCGAGCAGCACCTCTCGGCAAGCGGCACCGAGTGGTACGACGAGACAGCGCAGCCCGAGGAGCCGCACGGGCAGGCCGAGCCGGACCACGAAGCGGGCGCCGGAGCCGCCGAGCCCGACGACGGCCCGCGGCCCCTCGGCGTGGGCGTGCGCCCTACCGGATACGCCCCGGTCGACGCCCAGCTGAGGCGGCTGGAGGACGCCGACCACCTCGCCGTCTCCGGCCATCTGGAGGTGTACGAAGATGTCCACCGCGGCCTGCGCGAGGGCCTGGCCGCGCTGGACCGACCCCACACCCCCCGGAGCTGAGCCGTGGCACGACGCCGACTCGACGCGGAGCTGGTGCGCCGCAACCTTGCCCGTTCCCGGGAGCACGCCGCCCAGTTGATCGCCGCGGGGCGGGTCACGGTCGGGGGCAATGTGGCGGCCAAACCGGCCACCCAGGTCGAGACGAGCGCCGCCCTGGTCGTCAAGGCGGACGAGAGCGATCCGGACTACGTCTCGCGCGGCGGCCACAAGCTCGCCGGGGCACTGGACGCCTTCGTTCCCCGCGGGCTGCGGGTGGCGGGCCGGCGTGCGCTGGATGCGGGCGCCTCCACCGGCGGCTTCACCGATGTGCTGCTGCGCGCCGGCGCGGGCCATGTCGTCGCCGTGGACGTGGGGTACGGGCAGCTGGCCTGGTCCTTGCAGAGCGACTCCAGGGTCACCGTCAAAGACCGTACGAATGTCCGGGAACTGACGCTGGAGGCGATCGGCGGCGAGCCGGTGGAACTCGTCGTCGGTGATCTGTCGTTCATCCCCCTGGGGCTCGTGCTGCCCGCGCTCGTCCGGTGCGCCGTACCCGAGGCGGATCTGGTGCTGATGGTGAAGCCACAGTTCGAAGTGGGCAGAGAACGGCTGGGCAGCGGTGGTGTGGTCCGCAGCCCGAAGCTGCGTGCCGAGGCCGTATGCACGGTCGCGGGACAGGCGGCTGCCCTGGGTCTGGGCGCGCTGGGTGTCACCTCGAGTCCGCTGCCCGGGCCCTCGGGAAACGTCGAATACTTTCTGTGGCTGCGTGCCGGGGCCGACGACCTCGACCCGGCCGAAGTCGAGCGAGCGGTGGCGGAGGGGCCCAAGTGACCGAGGACAGCCGAGCGAACGAGCCCTCCGGGATCCGCCCGGTCAGCGCGGAGGTTCCCGTTGCCGAGACCGGAGACCGTACGGTCTTCCTCCTCGCCCACACCGGCAGACCCGCGGCCGTGCGCAGCGCCGAACTGGTCGTCCAGGGGCTGCTGCGCTGCGGGATCGGGGTGCGGGTGCTCGCGGAGGAGGCGGTCGACCTGCCGCTGCCCGACCGGGTGCAGACTGTGACGGCCAAGCCGGACGCCGCAGAGGGCTGCGAGCTGCTGGTCGTGCTCGGCGGGGACGGGACGCTGCTGCGGGGCGCCGAGTTCGCCCGCGCCTCGGGCGTACCGATGCTGGGCGTCAACCTCGGCCGGGTCGGCTTCCTCGCCGAGGCCGAGCGGGACGACCTGGACAAGGTCGTGGACCGGGTGGTCTCCCGCGCCTACGAGGTCGAGGAGCGGATGACCCTCGACGTACTCGTACGCAACGCGGGCTACAACCCGCAGAGCCCCGGCAGCGGCCACATCGTGCACGCCGACTGGGCGCTCAACGAGGTTTCCGTCGAAAAGGCCGCCAGGGAGCGGATGCTGGAGGTCGTCATCGAGGTCGACGGCCGTCCCGTCTCCAGCTTCGGCGGTGACGGAGTGGTGTGCGCCACCCCCACCGGATCCACCGCGTACGCCTTCTCCGCGGGCGGGCCCGTGGTGTGGCCCGAAGTCGAGGCGCTGCTGATGGTGCCGATCAGCGCGCACGCGCTGTTCGCCAAGCCCCTGGTGACCGCGCCCGATTCGGTGCTGGCCGTCGAGGTGCAGCCGCAGACTCCGCACGGGGTGCTGTGGGCCGACGGACGGCGCAGCGTCGAACTGCCCGCCGGGGCCCGGGTCGAGGTGCGGCGCGGCGCGGTGCCGGTACGGCTGGCGCGGCTGCACCATGCCTCGTTCACGGACCGCCTGGTGGCCAAGTTCGCCCTCCCGGTCACAGGCTGGCGCGGGGCGCCGCGGTAGCCAACGAGGGAGAGGCGGAGGCTACGGCGGGACAGGTGGGAGAAAACGGATAAGACACCGCAACCCCCTGCGGATCGGCACACGGCACCGCCCCACGATCCGGCTACCACCCGGACCACAGGTGTGGCCGACGCAGGCAGACCTCGTATGGTCGTATCCGTGTTGGAGGAGATGCGGATCAAAGCCCTGGGCGTGATCGACGACGCCGTTGTCGAGCTGTCCCCCGGCTTCACCGCGGTGACCGGTGAGACCGGGGCCGGCAAGACCATGGTCGTCACGAGCCTCGGGCTGCTGCTCGGCGGGCGCGCCGACGCCGGGCTCGTCCGGGTCGGCGCCAAGTCGGCCCTCGTCGAGGGCCGGATCGCGCTCGCGCCGGAAGCACCGGCCGCGCGCCGCGCCGAGGAGGCGGGCGCGGAGCTGGACGAGGGGGCGCTGCTGGTCAGCCGCACCGTCTCGGCCGAAGGCCGCTCGCGCGCGCATGTGGGCGGGCGCTCGGTGCCGGTCGGGCTGCTGGCGGAGCTGAGCGACGACCTGGTGGCGGTGCACGGCCAGACCGACCAGCAGGGCCTGCTGCGTGCAGCGCGGCAGCGCGAGGCGCTGGACCGCTACGCGGGTCAGGCCGTGTCCCGGCCGCTGGCCGCCTACCAGGAGGCGTACCGCAGGCTGCGTACCGTCGCCGCCGAGCTGACCGAGCTGACCACCCGCGCCCGCGAACGGGCCCAGGAAGCCGACATGCTGCGGTTCGGCATCCAGGAGGTCGAGGCCGCCGAACCGCAGCCCGGGGAGGACGCCGAACTCGCGGCCGAGGCCGAACGGCTGGGCCACGCCGAGGCGCTGGCCTCCGCGGCCACCACCGCGCACGGCGCCCTGGCCGGCGACCCCACCGACCCGGAGGGCGTCGACGCCGCCACCCTCGTCGGGGGAGCCAACCGCGCCCTGGAGGCGGTGCGCAGGCACGACCCGGCGCTCGCCGCGCTCGCCGACCGGCTGGGCGAGGTGCACATCCTGCTCTCCGACATCGCGGGCGAACTGGCCGGATACGCCGACGACCTGGACGCCGACCCGCTCCGCCTCGCCGCAGTCGAGGAACGCCGCGCCGCACTGGTCCAGCTCACCCGCAAGTACGGCGAGGACATCACCGCCGTGCTGGCCTGGTCCGAGCAGAGCACCGAGCGGCTGGCCGAACTGGAAGGCGACGACGACCGGATCGGCGAGCTGGGCGCCGAACGCGACGCGCTCCGCACCGAACTCGCCTCGCTCGCCCGTACGCTGACCGAGGCGCGCGCGGACGCCGCCAAGCGGTTCGCGGACGCGGTCACCGAGGAGCTGTCCGAGCTGGCCATGCCGCACGCCCGGGTCACCTTCGAACTCAAGCACGCCGAGGACCCCGACGGGCTGGAGATCGACGGGCGCACCCTCGCCTTCGGCCCGCACGGCACCGACGAGGTCGAACTGCTGCTCGCCCCGCACCCCGGCGCCCCGCCCCGGCCCATCGCCAAGGGCGCCTCCGGCGGCGAGCTGTCCCGGGTGATGCTCGCCGTGGAGGTCGTCTTCGCCGACTCCGACCCGGTGCCGACCTACCTCTTCGACGAGGTGGACGCGGGCGTCGGCGGCAAGGCGGCCGTCGAGGTGGGCCGCAGGCTGGCGCGGCTGGCCAAGTCGGCGCAGGTGGTCGTGGTCACGCATCTCCCGCAGGTCGCCGCGTTCGCCGACCGCCACCTGGTGGTGCAGAAGACCGACGACGGCACGGTGACCCGCAGCGGCGTCCAGGCCATGGAGGGCGAGGACCGGGTACGCGAGCTGTCCCGGATGCTCGCCGGTCAAGAGGACTCCGAACTCGCCCGCGCCCACGCCGAGGAACTTCTCGAAGCAGCCCGCACCGGAACGTGACGTTCTGCGGCACGCGCGCTGTCACTCGTGTGAGTGAGAGCGTCGGGCGTGCGCCCCACCGTGGCGGCACTCCGGGCTTTACGGCGGCACGGCGGGCCCCCGCGCCTGGCATCCTGGGCAGACCCCGCCCCCACCGCCAGCCAGGGAGCCCGCCTGTCGTGAGCCCGAGCCGTACCCACGCGCCGCGTCGGCCCGCGGTCGGCGCGCGACCGCCGCACGTCGTCCACGTGCTCGGCGGCGGCCCGGCGGCCGAGGGGGCCGAGGCGCCCTCGGCACGGACGGCAGTCCACGCGTGCTCCCTCGCCCGGGGGCTGACCGCACGCGGGGTACGGGTGACGGTGTGCACCCGGCACGACGGCGCGCTGCGGCACGCCTTCACGGAGACCGGCGCGGAGTTCACCGCCTTGCCGGGCCGTACGGAGACGGACGCTGTGGCCCGGCTGCGTACTGTCTGCGCCGACGCCGACCTCGTCCACGCACACGGCCTGCGCGCGGGGCTGCTGGCGGCCTCCGCGCTCGGCAGGCGGCGCGGTGAGGTGCCGCTCGTCGTCACCTGGCACACGCTGCCCACGGCCCGGCCGGAGCACGTCTCCCGCACGGACGCCGCCCGCGAACTGGTGGCCCGGCTGCTCGCGAGGCGGGTGGCCCGCGCCGCCACCGTGGTGCTCGGTACCACCACCGAACTGGTCGACATGGCGCGCCGCAGCGGCGCCCGCGACGCACGGCTAGCGCCGGCTCCCATCCCGCTGGCCCGCGCCGGGACGAGCCGGCCGGGGGACGAGGGCGAGAGCGAGGCCGAGGCCGAAGCGCTGCGGCACAAGGCACGCGCCGGCATCGGCGCCCTCGACCGCCCGCTGGTCCTCACCATCGGCCGGCTCGACGGGCAGCGCGGCCACGACACCGCGCTGACCGCCTCCCGCGGTTGGCGCCACCTCACCCCGCCGCCGCTGCTCGCCGTCGCCGGGGAAGGCCCGCAGCGGGTGGCGCTCCAGCACCGGATCGACGCGGAGAAACTGCCCGTACGGCTGCTGGGGCGGCGGGACGACGCGTTGCGGCTGCTGGCGAGCGCCGACATCGCGCTGCTGCCCACCCGGTGCCGGGGGCGCTCGCTGGTCGCCCAGGAAGCCCTGCGTGCCGGTGTGCCGCTGGTTGCTGCGGACGGTGGCGGCGTTCCCGAACTGGTCGGCACCGCCGCCGTGCTGGTGCCGAGCGGCGACGCGGACTCCCTCTCCGCCGCCGTCCTCGCCCTCCTCGCCGACCCGGCCCGCCGCGCCGCACTCGCCGCCGCGGGCCGCGAGAGGGCCCGCACCTGGCCGACCGAGGACGACGCCGCGGCCCAAGTGCTCAGCGTCTACGACGAAGTCAGCGGCTCGGCCGCAGGTGCCGGCTGAGCCGGTCGGACTTCGTCTGCCGATCGCGCTTGGACGACTGCGTCCGGAGACGGCTCAGACCCCGTACGCTCCCGACGCCGTCAGACGCAGTGCGGTGTCGATCAGCGGGACATGGCTGAACGCCTGCGGGAAGTTGCCGACCTGCCGCTGGCGCACGGAGTCCCACTCCTCCGCCAGCAGACCCACGTCGTTGCGCAGGACCAGCAGCTTCTCGAACAGCTTCCTGGCCTCGTCCACCCGGCCGATCATCGCCAGGTCGTCGGCCAGCCAGAACGAGCAGGCCAGGAAGGCCCCCTCCTCGCCCGCGAGCCCGTCCACGTTCTCGGCGGTGCCGTGCTCGCCCGCCTCGCTGCTGGTGGGGTAGCGCAGCACGAAGCCGTCCTCGGTGGTCAGCTCGCGCTGGATGGCCTCGATGGTGCCGATGACCCGCTTGTCGTCCGGCGGCAGGAAGCCCATCTGCGGGATCAGCAGCAGCGAGGCGTCCAGCTCCTTGGAGCCGTAGGACTGGGTGAAGGTGTTCCGCTCCTTGTCGTAGCCCTTCTCGCAGACCTGGCGGTGAATCTCGTCACGCAGGGCCCGCCAGCGCTCCAGCGGCCCGTCCACGTCGCCCGACTCGATGAGCTTGACGGTACGGTCGACGGCCACCCACGCCATCACCTTCGAGTGCACGAAGTGCCGGCGCGGGCCGCGCACCTCCCAGATG
This sequence comes from Streptomyces sp. 3N207, assembly GCF_052246355.1. Lineage (NCBI taxonomy): Bacteria > Bacillati > Actinomycetota > Actinomycetes > Kitasatosporales > Streptomycetaceae > Streptomyces > Streptomyces sp. 3N207. Next base: position 21,684 of record NZ_JBQQBV010000011.1, read on the forward strand.
CCCTCGTCCTTCTCCTCCCAGTGGTTCTCCAGGTAGCCGATCAGCTTGAGCTGGAGCAGCTGGGCGTAGTCGTTGCGCGCCAGGCCCGTCATATGGCCCAGGTGCAGCGCCTCGACCATCTCGCCGTACACATCCAGCTGGAGCTGGCCCGCGGCGCCGTTGCCCACCCGGACCGGCGTGGAGCCCTCGTACCCCGGCAGCCAGCTCAACTCGGCCTCGGACAGCTCACGTTCGCCCGCGATGCCGTACATGATCTGGAGGTTCTCCGGGTCGCCGGCGACCGCGCGCAGCAGCCATTCGCGCCAGGCGCGCGCCTCTTCGCGGTAGCCGGTGCGCAGGAGGGAGGAGAGGGTGATGGCCGCGTCCCTCAGCCAGGTGAAGCGGTAGTCCCAGTTCCGCACCCCGCCGATCTCCTCGGGCAGCGAGGTGGTCGGCGCGGCGACGATCCCGCCGGTGGGCGCGTAGGTCAGCGCCTTGAGCGTGATCAGCGAGCGGACCACGGCCTCCCGGTAGGGCCCGTGGTAGGTGCAGGTCTCGACCCACTCGCGCCAGAAGTCCTCGGTGGTGCGCAGCGCCTCCTCCGGCTCCGGAAGCTCCGGTGCCTCCCGGTGCGACGCCTCCCAGCTGATGGTGAACGCCACCCGGTCGCCCGGGCCGACGGTGAAGTCGGAGTAGGTCGTCAGGTCCTTGCCGTAGGTGTCGGCCTCGGTGTCCAGCCAGACCGAGTCGGGCCCGGCGACGGCCACCGTGCGCTGCCCCACCTTGTGCACCCACGGCACGACCCAGCCGTAGGAGAACCGCATCCGCAGCGCCGAGCGCATCCGCACCCGCCCGCTGACGCCCTCCACGATCCGCACCAGCTGAGGTGCGTGGTTCTCACGCGGAGGCATGAAGTCGATGATCCGGACGGTACCCCGCGGGGTGTCCCACTCCGATTCGAGAACGAGAGAGTCCCCCCGGTAGCGGCGGCGGTCGGCCTGCGGTGGGTCACCGCCGGCCGGGTGGGCCGGGCCCACCCGCCAGAAGCCGTGCTCCTCGGTGCCGAGCAAGCCGGCGAACACCGCATGGGAGTCGAAGCGGGGCAGACAGAGCCAGTCGACCGTGCCGTCCCTGCCGACAAGGGCCGCGGTCTGCATATCCCCGATGAGTGCGTAATCCTCGATGCGCCCAGCCACGTGCATCTCCAGTCGAACGAACTACGACGCCCCCGCGGGACGTGCTGGATGACCTGTGTGTTTCTGCCTGTCCCAGGGCGATTGTCCGTGCTGTCCCAGGCAAGTGTCCGTGAAGGATACGACGCAGTGAACCCTTCCGCTCGACGGTCGGCTTGGCGCAGCTGCGCCGTTGAGGTGACCTTCGCTGCTGCGTTCTGCCGACGCTTACCTGCTGCGACTCCTCCCTCACGCTGGGACGCGCCCAGTCGCTCACCGACCCGGCAGGGGCCCTCGGCAGCCGCACCGCTCCGGAGGCACTGTTACGCTGGTAGCCCGTGGAGCGGTGGGCACGCGAACGCGATCTGTTCGAGACGACAGCCCCCCGAACCGCAGCGAGGCCACCTCGGACACCCGACCCAGGATGCAGCCTCCGCACCCCACCAAGCGACCACGGGAGCCCCCTCTTGGCCATGCCGCCTACGTCCATGACGACCAAGCACCTCTTCGTCACCGGGGGTGTCGCCTCCTCGCTCGGCAAGGGGCTCACCGCCTCCAGCCTGGGCGCGCTCCTGAAGGCGCGCGGCCTGCGGGTCACCATGCAGAAGCTCGACCCCTATCTGAACGTCGACCCGGGCACGATGAACCCCTTCCAGCACGGTGAGGTGTTCGTCACCAACGACGGCGCCGAGACCGACCTGGACATCGGCCACTACGAGCGCTTCCTCGACGTCGACCTCGACGGCAGCGCCAACGTCACCACAGGGCAGGTCTACTCCACGGTCATCGCCAAGGAGCGGCGCGGCGAGTACCTGGGCGACACCGTGCAGGTCATCCCGCACATCACCAACGAGATCAAGCACCGCATCCGCCGGATGGCCACCGACGATGTGGACGTCGTCATCACCGAGGTCGGCGGCACCGTCGGGGACATCGAGTCGCTGCCCTTCCTGGAGGCCGTCCGCCAGGTGCGGCACGAGGTCGGTCGCGACAACGTCTTCGTCGTGCACATCTCGCTGCTGCCCTACATCGGCCCCTCCGGCGAACTGAAGACCAAGCCCACCCAGCACTCCGTCGCCGCGCTGCGCAACATCGGTATCCAGCCGGACGCCATCGTGCTGCGTGCCGACCGCGACGTGCCGATCTCCATCAAGCGGAAGATCGGGCTGATGTGCGACGTGGACGACGCCGCCGTGGTCGCCTGCAAGGACGCCCGCTCCATCTACGACATCCCCAAGGTCCTGCACTCCGAGGGCCTGGACGCCTATGTCGTCCGCAAGCTGGACCTGCCCTTCCGCGACGTGGACTGGACCCAGTGGGACGACCTGCTGCGCCGCGTCCACCAGCCGGACCACGAGGTGACGGTCGCGCTGGTCGGCAAGTACATCGACCTGCCCGACGCCTATCTGTCGGTCACCGAGGCACTGCGCGCAGGCGGCTTCGCCAACAAGGCCCGCGTCAAGATCAAGTGGGTCACCTCCGACGACTGCCGCACCCCGGAGGGCGCCAAGCGCCGGCTCGGTGACTGCGACGCCATCTGCATCCCCGGCGGCTTCGGCGAACGCGGCGTGGACGGCAAGGTCGGTGCCATCACCTACGCCCGCGAGAACCGCGTCCCGCTGCTCGGCCTCTGTCTGGGCCTGCAGTGCATCGTCATCGAGGGCGCCCGCAACCTGGCGGGCATCAAGGACGCGAACTCCACCGAGTTCGACCAGAGCACCGCGCACCCGGTCATCTCCACCATGGAGGAGCAGCTCGACATCGTCGCCGGTGAGGGCGACATGGGCGGCACCATGCGGCTGGGCATGTACCCGGCCAAGCTCGCCGAGGGCTCCATCGTGCGCGAGACCTACGGCGGCGAGCCCTACGTCGAGGAGCGCCACCGCCACCGGTACGAGGTCAACAACCACTACCGCACCGAGCTGGAGAAGAAGGCCGGTCTGGTCTTCTCCGGCACCTCGCCCGACAACAAGCTCGTCGAGTACGTCGAATACCCGCGGGACGTCCACCCCTATCTGGTCGCCACCCAGGCCCACCCCGAGCTGCGCTCCCGCCCGACCCGCCCGCACCCGCTCTTCGCCGGCCTGGTCAAGGCCGCCGTCGAGCGCCGGCAGGGGGAGTGAGCACCATGGCCAGCCGCATTGCCGACACCCCCGAGGAGTGGGAGGTCACCGCGACCTCCGAGCCCTTCCGGGGCAACAAGACCGGGGTCCGTACCGACCAGGTCGTCATGCCCGACGGCTCCGTCGTCAGCCGCGACTACCAGACCCACCCCGGGTCCGTCGCCATCCTGGCCCTCGACGACCAGGACCACGTCCTGGTCCTCAGCCAGTACCGGCACCCGGTCCGCGAGAAGCTGTGGGAGATCCCGGCCGGGCTGCTGGACGTGCCCGGCGAGAACCCGCTGGCGGCGGCCGTGCGGGAGCTGTACGAGGAAGCCCACGTCAAGGCCGAGGACTGGCGGGTACTCGTCGACGTCTACACCACCCCCGGCGGCAGCGAGGAGGCCGTACGGATCTTCCTGGCCCGCCAGCTCTCCGAGATCGAGGGCGAGCGCTTCGAGGTCGCCGAGGAAGAGTCCGAGATGGAGCTGGCCCGGGTGCCGCTGGAGGAGCTGGTGCGGGGCGCGCTGGCCGGGGAGCTGCACAACAACTGCCTCGTGGTGGGGGCCCTGGCGCTGAGCGCCGCGCTGTCGAGCGGTGGCGGGCTGGGCGCTCTGCGGCCCGCCCAAGCGCCATGGCCCGCGCGGCCGTTCGACCCGATGTAACGGCAGCCCACCACCCCGTCCGCCTGTCCCTGTGAAGAGGGCGGGTGGACGGGGACGGTCACCTGAGCCGATGTGGTGATTTTCGGGACGGGCGCGGCAACCAATGGCGGCTGTCCCCCCTACGCGGTGAACTACGCTCGCAACCATTCCTCCGCGCACACACCAGGTGAACAGCGAACGGGAGCGTAGCCCGTGACAGATCAGGCGGTGCAGCCCACGACGGCGGGGCCGGCCCCGCGCCCTTTCACGGGACCCCACCCCTTCACAGGCCGCGACCGCGAACTCCGCGCCCTGCACGAGGACATCGAACGCGCGGGGCTGCACACCATCTCCGGCCGCCCCCTCCCGCAGAGCCGGGTGCTGCTGATCGCCGGGGCGCCCGGCTCCGGCCGTACCGCTCTGGCCGAAGAGTTCGTCCGCCGGATCGCCGACCGCTACCCGGGCGGGGTGCTGCGGGCCCGTCTCACCGATCCCGGCGGCACCCGGGTCCCCGCCGAACGCACCGCGCGCGACCTGCTGGCGGCCCTCGCCCCGCAGGACGGGACAACCGGGACAACCAGGACAGCCGGGGAAACCAGGGCGTCCGTGGCGACGGCTCCTGGCACACCGCCGCCCGGCGCCGACGAATCCGTCGTCACCGAGACGCTGCGCGCCGCTCTCGTCCGCCGTGGCCGCGTCATCCTGCTGCTCGACGACGTGGCCGACTCCGACCAGGTGCTCGACCTGGCGCCGGAGAGCCGGGACTGTCTCGTGGTCGCCGTCTCCTCCGGACCGCTCACCGATGTGCCGGATGTGCGCCCCTGCACTCTGGGCGGTCTCGACCGGGCCGCGGCCGTCGCTCTGCTGGCCCGGTACGCAGGCTCCGCGCCCCGCATCACCGTGGATCCGCGCAGCGCCGAGGCGTTGGCCGAGCTGTGCGGCGATCTCCCCGCGGCGCTCACCCTGATGGGCGGCTGGCTCGGCGCACACCCCAAGCTCTCGGTGCTCGACGCCGCCACGAGGCTGGCCGGGAGCGAACAGGTCGCCCCGGACGGCGAGGAGGCAGCTCAGCCCTCGGCACCCCGGCCCCCGGCGCCGCGAGCCCCGGCGCAGCCCGCATCTCATTCGTCCTCCGCACCCCTCGCGCGGGCCTTCCGGCTCGTTCACGATTCGCTGACCCGCCCGCACGCGCGCCTGCTGCGGCTGCTCTCCCTCGCGCCGGCCGGCGTCGTCGACCCGCAGCTGGCCTCGGCGCTCGGCGGCTGCTCGGTGAGTACCGCGCACGCGGCCCTGGACGCGTACGTACGGCTCGGTCTGCTGCGTCCGCTCGACGGTGAAGGCGATGAAGGCGGCGACGGCGGTGGCAGCAGTGATCGCTATCAGGTGCCGGGCTGCCTGGATCCGCTGCTGCGCACGGAATTGGCGGCGCACGAGCGTCCGGGCGAGGTGCTGCTGGCCCGGGCGCGGATGCTGGAGCGGCTGGTACGTCAGCTCCAGGCGTGCCGCGCGGTGTGCGAACCGGCGGGGTCCGAGGCGCGCAAGGAGCTGGCGGGAATGCCGCGGGCGCTGCGCTTCCTGCACCCGCTGGAGGCGCGGGCCTGGCTGGAGGCACGGCGGCCCGCGCTGCTGTCGGCGGCCCGGATGGCCGTCGCGGAGGGGGAGGGGGAGCTCGACACGCTCGCCCGCCGGCTGGTCTCCGCGCTGGCCCGGGCCTTCGACGCGCACCGCGATCCCGAGGAGGCGGCGCCCGAGCTCTACCGGCTGCACGAGCTGGTGCTGCGGGTCGCCGAGCGTAACCGTATGCACCGGGAGCGTGCCGCGGCGCTGCTCAACCTCGGGGATCTGGACGCCCGGACGGACCGGTTCGAGGGAGCCCTCGTCCGCTACCGCACGGCGCTGGACGCGGCCCGTCAGGGCAACGACGAGCGGGCGGCGGGCCGGGCCCTGGAGTCGCTGGGCGACAGCTATGCGGAACTGGACGACTGCGACCGGGCCGCCGACTGGTACGGCAGGGCGCTCGCGCTGCGGCTGGCCCGGGACGAGCGGGCCGACCGGGAGGCCACGGCACGGCTGCACGGCCGGATCGGCACCGTTCACGCACAGGCGGAGCGCTGGGAGGAGGCGCTGCGGTCCTGGCGGGCCGCGGCGGCGGTCTTCCGCAGGCTCCGGGAACCCGGCGCCCAGGCGCGGGCGCTGGCGGAGGCCGCCCAGGTGCAGGAGCGCGCCGGGTGGCCGCAGGACGCGCTGCGTACCTGGGGGCAGGCGCTGGAGGTCTCCAGGGGAGCGGAGGACGTGGGGCTGGAGACGGCGCTGGAGCTGCGGGCGGCGGACGCCTGTGCGCGGGTGGGCGACCTGCGTGCGGCCCAGCGGCACCGTGCGGCAGCCGCGCGTCTGCGGGGCTCGTCGGCGCGTGCCGCCACGGCGGACCCCGGGCCGGGACGCCGGGAGGAAGCGGAACCGGTTCTTGGGTACCCGGCGGGCAGTGACGAGGGCCACTGAGCGACTGTCCGGAGCCTCATCTGCGGTGCTGGCAGGGGCTTTGTCGCGCCGCACCACCTGCAGCCTGCGAAACGAATAGCAATCTCGGAAAAGATCGACCCTTTGTAAGGCTGGACAGCTCAGCTTCCTTCATTAGACTGGTCGAGCCGCGGTCCCCCCGGTGTGTTCGAGCATGCGCGACCCGGCTTTCTCTGCCTTCTGCACCCTGAGTGAAGGACCGTGATCGACGTGAAGGTCGGTATCCCCCGCGAGGTCAAGAACAACGAGTTCCGTGTCGCCATCACCCCGGCCGGGGTGAACGAGCTGGTGCGGAACGGTCACGAGGTGTTCGTGGAGAAGGACGCCGGAGTCGGCTCCTCCATCCCGGACGCCGAATACACCGGTGCCGGTGCCACCATCCTGGGCACGGCGGACGAGGTGTGGGCCACCGCTGACCTGCTGCTGAAGGTCAAGGAGCCGGTGGCCGAGGAGTACCACAGGCTCCGCAAGGACCAGACACTCTTCACCTATCTCCACCTCGCCGCCTCCCGCGAGTGCACCGACGCGCTGCTGGAGTCGGGCACCACGGCCATCGCCTACGAGACCGTCGAGCCGGCCAACCGGACGCTGCCGCTGCTCGCGCCGATGTCCGAGGTCGCGGGCCGGATCGCCCCGCAGGTCGGTGCCTACCACCTGATGGCCTCCGCGGGTGGCCGCGGCGTGCTGCCCGGCGGTGTGCCCGGCGTGAACCCGGGCCGCGCGGTCGTCATCGGCGGCGGTGTCTCCGGCTGGAACGCCACCCAGATCGCCGTCGGCCTCGGCTTCCACGTCACGCTGCTCGACAAGGACGTCAACAAGCTCCGCGAGGCCGACAAGATCTTCGGCAACCGGGTGCGCACCATCACCTCCAACGCCTTCGAGCTGGAGCGTGCGGTGCTGGAGGCGGACCTGGTCGTCGGCGCCGTCCTCATCCCGGGCGCCAAGGCCCCGAAGCTGATCAGCAACGAGCTGGTCTCCCGGATGAAGCCGGGAAGTGTTCTTGTCGACATCGCGATCGACCAGGGCGGCTGCTTCGAGGACTCGCGGCCGACCACCCACGCCGAACCGACCTTCCGCGTCCACGACTCGGTCTTCTACTGCGTCGCCAACATGCCCGGCGCCGTGCCCAACACCTCCACGCACGCGCTGACCAACGCGACGCTGCCCTACATCGTGGAGCTGGCCAACCGCGGCTGGCGCGAGGCGCTGCGCCGCGACCCCGCGCTGGCCAAGGGCCTCAACGCCCATGACGGGGAGGTCACTTACGGCCCCGTCGGCGAAGCGCACGACCTGCCGGTGCGGGACATCACGACGCTGCTGGGCTGAGCCCGGAACCCACCGGCGAGCTGATGTGCGGGCTGGGACAGAGCCCGCGGCCGGGGTCAACGCCCGGCGTCAACGTCAGCAACATCACGTCACCGTCCGGACCTTGGAGGGAAGGTCCGGACGGTGACGTCGTCGTGTCCGCGGGACGGCGACCCAACTTGCCCTTAACGTAACTGTCCAACCTTTTTGTCCACCCGGGAAACTGCCCGGACGTCACTCGGGAGCCTCTTGACATCAGGGGGCCCGCATACCGACACATCGGGCCGTCTGAGGCGGATTGTGTTGCTGCGGACCGCCGACACGCCATAGAGTCGCCAACCGTCGGCATGGTGTCACGCTGACCTGTTGAGAAATTTCCTGGTCACCAAGGAGGTACGACGACTTGTGAACGAGTCGACATTTTCTCCCGGGGGTGGTCAACCAGGAGCGCCTGTACGAGGCCAGGGGTCCTCAGGTCCCACAGGACCCGAGGGTGTCGGCTCCGTCGCTGTCCGCACCTTCGCAGCCCACCAGAACCCGACGCCCACCATGACAGCCAACCAGAGCACGGACGGCCAACACGTGAACGCCACGGCCGGCGACGCTACGAACGGTCAGTCCGCCGAGCGTTTCGCCGACTACAGTGACCCGCAATACGACCCCACCTACGGCGAACTGCCAGAGGGTCACTTCTACGACCCGGACGCGGAGTACGAACCCGATCCGGAGTACGCGGCCACGCTCGCGCCCGACGCCGCGCGCCAGCGCCGTGAGCGGATCGGCCCGACCGGGCGCCCGCTGCCGTACTTCCCGATCCCCGGCCCGGTGAACGAGCACGGCCCGGCCAAGATCATCGCGATGTGCAACCAGAAGGGCGGGGTCGGCAAGACGACCTCGACCATCAACCTGGGCGCGGCACTCGCGGAGTACGGACGGCGCGTACTGCTCGTCGACTTCGATCCGCAGGGCGCCCTCTCGGTCGGCCTCGGCGTCAACCCGATGGAGCTGGACCTGACGGTCTACAACCTCCTGATGGAGCGCGGACTGGCACCCGACGAGGTGCTGCTGAAGACCGCGGTGGCCGGGATGGATCTGCTGCCCAGCAATATCGATCTGTCGGCAGCCGAGGTGCAGCTCGTCAGCGAGGTGGCCCGCGAGTCGACACTTCAGCGCGCGCTGGGCCCGCTGCTCAACGACTACGACTTCATCGTCATCGACTGCCAGCCCTCGCTGGGACTGCTCACCGTCAATGCGCTCACCGCGGCGCACAAGGTGATCGTTCCGCTGGAGTGCGAGTTCTTCGCGCTGCGCGGTGTCGCGCTGCTGACCGAGACGATCGAGAAGGTCCAGGAACGGCTCAACCCGCAGCTGGAGCTCGACGGCATCCTGGCGACGATGTACGACTCGCGGACCGTGCACAGCCGTGAAGTGCTCGCCCGCGTCGTGGAGGCGTTCGACGACAACGTCTACCACACCGTCATCGGACGCACCGTCCGCTTCCCCGAGACCACCGTCGCGGGCGAGCCGATCACGACGTACGCCTCCAACTCCGTGGGTGCCGCCGCCTATCGCCAGCTCGCCAGGGAGGTGCTCGCCCGGTGCCACGCCGAGTGAGTCTCCCGGCAGCCGACGAATTGTTCCGTACGACCGGCGGTGCCGCCGTACAGCCCTCGGCACCGCAGCAGGAGCCGTCCGCACAGGTCGGCCAGGCGAACGGGGAGCCGCCGTCGGCCCAGCCCGCGGCGGGCCCGCCGCCGGGCGCCTCGCCGTCCCCCGGACCCAAGGTGCCCGCGCCCGCCTCCGAACCCGACCCACAGGCCGACACCGCCGACCAGGCGGCCGCTGCCGAGCTCGGCGAGTTCGGCAGCGAGGCGGTCAACGGCGGCCGTCGTACGGCCCGCGGGACGCGCGCCGGAGCCAAGACGGACGAGCAGCGCACCCCCGCGCCACCCCAACAGGCGGTTCCCGCACCGGCCGAGCGGACCGGCCGGCGCGGCAGCGCCGCCAAGAGCCGTCAGTCGACCGGCTCTTCGGCCGCGACGTCCGCCGCGTCAGCGTCCGCTGCCGCTTCGCAGGGCCGCCGCGGCCGGGCGGCCCGCCGTCCCAGCGGGCGCGAACGGCACGACGAGAAGATCACGGTCTATGTCTCGGCCGAGGAACTGATGGACCTCGAACATGCCCGGCTGGTGCTGCGCGGTGAGCACGGACTCGCCGTCGACCGCGGGCGGATCGTGCGCGAGGCCGTGGCCGTGGTGCTGGCCGATCTCGAATCACGGGGAGACGCGAGCATTCTCGTACGGCGGTTGCGCGGGCGCTGACCTGCTTGCCAGTACGCTGCCTGCGATGCCCACTCCTGACGACGCACTCCGCAGCCGGGGCTCCCGCCGACCGCTGGGGCGGGGGCCCGGAGCGGCGTACGAGTCGGAGTCGGCGCCCGTACCGGAGGCGGAACAGGCCCCGTCGCCACCATCGCCGGTCGCGTCGGTGCCCGTACCGGAACAGCCTGTTGCCGAGCCGCAACCGGCGCCGGACGCGGTCTTCGAGGGCGCACCGGACAAGCCGGCCGAGGCCGAGCCCGAGCAGCACAGCGCCCAAGAAGGCGGCGAAGAGGCCGCGCAGGAGGCCGACGACGGCCGTTTCCGGGTCGTCCTCGACAACTTCGAGGGCCCCTTCGACCTGTTGCTCCAGCTGATCTCCAAGCACAAGCTGGACGTCACCGAAGTCGCGCTCTCCAAGGTCACCGACGAGTTCATGGCCCACATCCGTGCCATGGGCCCGGAGTGGGACCTCGACCAGACCACCGAGTTCCTCGTCGTCGCCGCCACGCTGCTCGACCTGAAGGCGGCGCGGCTGCTGCCGCAGGCCGAGGTGGAGGACGAGGCGGACCTGGCGCTGCTGGAGGCCCGGGACCTGCTCTTCGCGCGGCTGCTCCAGTACCGCGCTTACAAGCAGATCGCGAACATCTTCGCGGCCCGGCTGGAGGAGGAGGCCCGACGCTTCCCCCGTACCGTGGGCCTGGAGGAGCAGCACGCCGAGCTGCTGCCCGAAGTGGCGCTCAGCGTGGGTCCGGAGGGCTTCGCCAAGTTGGCCGTCAAGGCGATGCGGCCCAAGCCCAAACCACAGGTCTACGTCGAGCACATCCACGCCCCGCTGGTCAGCGTCCGCGAACAGGCCGAAGTGGTCGTGGCGCGGCTGCGGGAGCGGGGCGAGGCCAGCTTCCAGGAGCTCACCGAGGACGCGCCCGACACCCTCACGGTCGTCGCCCGCTTCCTCGCGCTGCTGGAGCTCTACCGCGAGCGGGCCGTCGCGCTGGAGCAGGACGAGGCGCTGGGCGCGCTCCTCGTCAGATGGCACGGCACGGCGGACACCGAACCGCTGGTGACCGACGAGTTCGACCAGGAGCCAGGGGAGCGCAAGGATGACTGAGATCACCAGGCCCGACGAGGCACCCGAGAGCTACGAGGTGCAGGAAGCCGCAGCCGAGACGGACCAGGCGTCCCCGGACCCCGCCGGAGCCTCCGAGGTCGCCCAGCTGCCGCTGAAGCCCGCGCTGGAGGCCGTCCTGATGGTCGTCGACGAGCCCGCCACCCCCGAGCACCTGGCCAAGGTGCTCGAACGGCGCCCACGCGAGGTCTCCGACGCGCTGCGTGAACTGGCCGACGAATACACCACCCAGGGCCGCGGCTTCGAGCTACGACTGGTCGCAGGGGGTTGGCGCTTCTACACGCGCGGTGACTACGCGGACGCGGTCGAGCGCTTCGTACTGGACGGGCAGCAGGCCCGGCTGACCCAGGCGGCGCTGGAGACCCTCGCCGTCGTCGCCTACCGGCAGCCGGTCAGCCGCTCACGGGTCTCGGCCGTACGCGGCGTGAACTGCGACGGCGTGATGCGCACCCTGCTCCAGCGGGGTCTGGTGGAGGAGGCGGGCACGGAACCCGAAACAGGTGCGATCCTTTACAGGACGACGCATTACTTTCTGGAGCGGATGGGCCTGCGCGGCCTGGACGAGCTTCCGGAGCTGGCGCCCTTCCTTCCGGAAGCGGAGGCCGTTGAGGGGGAGACCCAGGAAGGTATGCCGTCGTTCGACGTAGACGATCCTTCCCCCGACTCCCAGACGGAACATTGATGCGAAGCAGCGGCAGGAACACCGGCGGAAACCGAGGCGGCAAGCAGGGCGGCGCGGGCCGAGCCGGCCAGGGGGGCCAGCGCGGGCAAGGCGGCCAGCGCGGCCAGGGCGCCCCCCGAGGCCAGCGGGGCCAGGGCGGGCAGCGAGGGCGGCAGCAGTCCTCCGACGCCCGGCCGCTCCGCCCCGAGGAGCGCCGCTACACCCAGGGCGGCGCCAAACCTGGTGGCGGTAAGCCTGGCGGCGCCAAGCCCGCCGGCGGTAAGCCCGCCGGCCCCAAGGCGGGCGGGCCCAAGGCGGGCGGCGGCCGGCCCGGAGCCCCGAAGGGCTCGGGCGGTCAGCCCGGCGGCGCCAAGAGCAACGTCCGCAAGGACGTGACCAAGAGCGGCGCCCCCAAGGCCCGCGACCGTAAAGCCTCGGCGCCCGCGCGCCCCCGCGAGTACGAGGCGAAGATCGAAGAGCGCAACCGGGCCCGGCACAGCAAGCCCCCGGTCAAGCTGCCCAAGACCTTCGGCGAGCAGGAGGGCGAGCGCCTCCAGAAGGTGCTGGCCCGCGCGGGCATGGGCTCACGGCGCGCCTGCGAGGAACTGGTCGAGCAGGCCAGGGTCGAGGTCAATGGCGAGATCGTCCGCGAGCAGGGGCTGCGCGTCGACCCCGAAAAGGACGAGATCAAGGTCGACGGACTGACCATCGCGACCCAGTCGTACCTCTTTTTCGCCCTCAACAAGCCCGCCGGAGTCGTCGCCTCCATGGAGGATCCCGACGGTCGCCAGTGCCTGGGCGACTACGTCCAGAACCGGGAGACCCGGCTCTTCCACGTGGGCCGTCTGGACACCGAGACCGAGGGGCTCATCCTGCTCACCAACCACGGTGAGCTGGCCCATCGCCTCACCCACCCCCGCTACGGCGTCACCAAGACCTATCTCGCCGCCATTCAGGGGCCGCTGCCCCGGGACCTCGGCAAGCAGCTGAAGGCCGGTATCCGGCTGGACGACGGCTATGCGCGGGCCGACCACTTCAAGGTCGTCGAGAACACCGGGAAGAACTACCTCGTGGAAGTCTCGCTGCATGAGGGCCGCAAGCACATTGTGCGGCGCATGTTGGCCGAGGCCGGTTTCCCCGTGGAAAAGCTGGTCCGCACCCGCTTCGGGCCCATCGCACTGGGTGACCAGAAGTCCGGATGGCTCCGCCGGCTCACCAATACGGAGGTCGGCATGCTGATGAAGGAGGTCGGCCTGTAGGGCCGAGGGCCGGCCGGAGCCCTCACGACCACAGGGCGAGCTCCCGAGCTCGCCCTTCGGCGTCGCGGCGAACCTCCAACATGCCGGCCACAGCCGACCGGTTGACCCGCCCATGGATCCGCGGCGCAGGCTCCCAGCAGACGCGAGCGTCCAACCGACGCTCGTCGATCATGAGGGCCATCACAGGACCGACCGCATCCCGGAAATGCGAGTCGGCGACGGCAAGCGCCAACCCCTCGTCGGCCGTACACGGAATGAACCCGTCCTCGGCCAGCGCACGCGGCGCGTACGGGCGGTCCGGGGCGAGCAACCAGTCGTCGAGCGGGACCACGTGGAAGAGCATGTCTTCACTTGTACCGTCTCACTGGGCGGTCGGCCCGGACATCCGCGCGTGCCCGTACCTACCCTGACCGCCGGACACGGGCGACGGTGAGGAGCGGCGGTGGCGGAGCGAGCAGTGCGTGCGGTACGTGCGGTGCGCGGCGCGGTACAGCTGGACCGGGACGAAGCGGAGCACATGAACGAGCGGGTCGGCCGGCTGCTGACCACGGTGCTGGAGCGCAACAACCTCTCCACCGAGGACCTGATCAGCATCTGGTTCACGGCCACCCCGGACCTGCACAGCGACTTCCCGGCCGCCGCGGCCCGCAAGCTGGGCATCGTGGATGTGCCCCTCATCTGTGCGCAGGAGCTCGAGGTCGCGGGTGCGATGCCCCGGGTGGTCCGTATCCTGGCTCACACGGAGACCGAGCTGCCCAGGTCCGGCATCAACCACGTCTATCTGGGCGCAGCCGCAGCGCTCCGCAAGGACATCGCCCAGTAGGCGCAGCAGCCAGGTAAGGACGTCGCTCAGCCATGCGCACCGCCCTCGTGCTCGGCACGGGACTCATCGGCACCTCGGCCGCGCTGGCCCTCTCCGCGCGGGGAGTGAAGGTGCACCTCAGCGACCGTGACCCGGAGCGGGTCCGTACGGCCGCCGCGCTGGGCGCCGGCACGGAGGGGGAGCCCGCGCCGGGCTCGCCCGTGGACCTGGCGATCGTGGCCGTACCGCCCGCACACCTGGCGGCGACCGTGGCCGACGTGCAGCGCCGGGGACTGGCGCGCGGGGTCATCGACGTGGGCAGCGTCAAGGGCGGCCCGCGCCGGGAGCTGATCGAGCGGGGCGGCGATCTGACGACGTACCTGGGCAGTCACCCGATGTCGGGCCGTGAGCAGTCGGGCCCGCTCGCCGCGACGGCCGACCTGTTCGAGGGACGGCCCTGGGTGCTCACCCCCACGCAGGGCACCGACACCACCAGGGGCACCGACACGGAGGTGCTCAACCTCGCACTGGAGCTGATCGCGCTGTGCGGGGCCGTGCCGGTGGTGATGGACGCGGACGCGCACGACCGGGCCGTGGCGCTGGTCTCGCACACCCCGCAGCTGCTCTCCACCCTGGTGGCCGCGCGGCTGGAGGAGGCCGCCGAGACGGACGTACGGCTGTGTGGCCAGGGCATCCGGGACGTGACCCGGATCGCGGGCTCCGACCCGGAAATGTGGGTGGACATCCTGTCCGCCAACCCGGGCCCTGTCGCCGACATCCTCGCGGAGGTGGCCGGCGATCTGGAGACGGCGGTGCGGGCGCTGCGCGAGCTGGACTCGGCGGACGAGGCCAAGCGGGCCGGCGGCGCTGCGGGCGTCGAGGCGCTGCTGCGCCGCGGCAACGCGGGGCGGGCCCGGGTCCCGGGCAAGCACGGTCAGGCACCGGCCGTCTACGAGACGGTGACGGTGCTGATCAGCGACCGTCCGGGCCAGCTGGCCCGGATCTTCGCCGACGCGGGCTCGGTGGGCGTCAACATCGAGGACGTCCGGATCGAGCACGCGACCGGGCAGCAGGCCGGACATATGCAGCTCATGGTGGAGCCGGGCGCCGTGCCGGTGCTGGAGCAGGTGCTGCGGGAGCGCGGCTGGTCCCTGCGGCAGTGACCGCAGACGGGCCGGGCGGGACGCAAAGCGCACCGTGACACCCTGGTGCGCGGCACGCTGGAGGGAAGGGCCCCGGCCCGGACGCGCGGCCTGGCGTGTCCGTGGCAGCCGGTAGCCTTGTGCGGGGACCCGGCCGTCCCGTCCGTCCCCGTGCGCCGCCGCGCGCCGAGAGCCTCAGCCCCACGAAAGGTGCCCACAACCGTGTCTGCAACCCCGGCAGCGTCTTCAGTGATCGTCGCCATCGACGGCCCCTCCGGCACGGGCAAGTCGAGCACCTCCAAGGCCGTCGCGGCCCAGCTGGGGCTGAGCTACCTCGACACCGGCGCGCAGTACCGGGCGATCACCTGGTGGATGCTGAACAACGGCGTCGACGTGGCCGACCCGGACGCCATCGCGGCGGCCGCGGGCAAGCCCAGCATCGTCTCCGGCACCGACCCGCTGGCCCCGGCGATCTCCGCCGACGGCGTGGACGCCTCGGGCCCGATCCGTACCCCGGAGGTCACCGCGGCGGTCAGCGCGGTCAGCGCGGTGCCTCAGGTCCGGGAGCGGATCACCGACCTGCAGCGGACCATCGCGGCCGAGGCACGCGGCATCGTCGTCGAGGGCCGTGACATCGGCACCACCGTGCTGCCCGACGCCGACCTGAAGGTTTTCCTCACCGCCTCGCCCGAGGCCCGGGCCGCCCGCCGCAACGGGGAGCTGAAGGCCACCGACGGCAAGCCCGTCAGCGACCTGGCCGCCACCCAGCAGGCACTGGCCGCCCGGGACAAGGCGGACTCCAGCCGCAAGACCTCCCCGCTGAAGAAGGCCGACGACGCGGTCGAGGTGGACACCACCGAGCTGACCCTGGAGCAGGTCGTCGAGTGCGTCGTCACCCTGGTCGAGAAGGCCGCGGCGGACAAGGCGGGCACCGCGGAGAACGCAGCGGACATGGAGAAGGCAGCCAGGTGACCGGAACCGACGCCGCTGCGAGTGAGCGGGGCGCCGCCGTCGGCCGCCGGATCGGCATCGGGCTGATGTACTCGCTGTGGCGGCCCCGGGTGCTGGGCGCCTGGCGGGTGCCGCCGACGGGGCCGGTGATCCTGGCGGTCAACCATGCGCACAACATCGACGGACCCATGCTGATGGGCACGGCGCCCCGGCCGGTGCACTTCCTGATCAAGAAGGAGGCGTTCATCGGCCCGCTCGACCCGTTCCTGCGCGGCATCGGCCAGCTCAAGGTCGACCGCAGCGCCGCCGACCGTACCGCCGTCACCAGCGCGCTGGCCGTGCTGGAGCAGGGCGGGGTGCTGGGCATCTTCCCGGAGGGCACCCGGGGCGAGGGCGACTTCGCGGCGCTGCGCGGCGGGCTGGCCTACTTCGCGCTGCGCTCCGGTGCGCCCGTCGTCCCGGTCGCGGTGCTCGGGAGCACGGAGCGTCCGGGCCGGATGATACGGGCGCTGCCGCCGCTGCGCAGCCGGGTCGATGTGGTCTTCGGTGACCCGTTCACCGTGGGGGACGGCTCCGGGCGCCGGACCAGAACGGCGCTGGACGAGGCCACCGTACGGCTCCAGGAGCGGCTCGCCGGGCACCTGACCGACGCCAGGCGGTTCACCGGCCGCCCCCAGCATCCGGCCGGGCGGTAACCCCGTCCGTAACCCGCACGGCAGCCGCGGCACCGGCAGCAGCTGAACAGACCCGCTGAACGACGAGGACGAGACGTCATGAACGACCAGATGCACCCCGCCGACTACGGCACCGAGCACGTCCACGGCGAGCTGGGTGACGCCGAGTTCGCCGAGTTCATGGAGCTCGCCGCCGAGGAGGGCTTCGACCAGGAGGAGGTCGAGGGCGCGCTCGGCGAGGCGGGGCACGGGCCGCTGCCGGTCCTCGCCGTCGTCGGCCGTCCCAATGTCGGCAAGTCGACGCTGGTGAACCGGATCATCGGCCGCCGTGAGGCCGTGGTGGAGGACCGTCCGGGCGTCACCCGGGACCGGGTCACGTACGAGGCCGAGTGGGCGGGCCGCCGCTTCAAGGTCGTCGACACCGGCGGCTGGGAGCAGGACGTTCTGGGCATCGACGCCTCCGTCGCGGCGCAGGCCGAGTTCGCCGTCGAGGCCGCCGACGCCGTGGTGTTCGTGGTGGACGCCATGGTGGGCGCCACGGATACCGACGAGGCCGTCGTCAAACTGCTGCGCCGCGCGGGCAAGCCCGTGGTGCTGTGCGCCAACAAGGTCGACGGCCCCTCGGGCGAGGCGGACGCCGCCTATCTGTGGTCGCTGGGCCTGGGCGAGCCGTACCCCGTCTCGGCACTGCACGGGCGCGGTACGGGGGACATGCTGGACGAGGTGCTCAAGGTGCTGCCGGAGGCGCCCCGGCAGACGTTCGAGGGCACCCCGCTGGGCGGGCCGCGCCGGGTCGCCCTCATCGGCCGCCCCAATGTCGGCAAGTCCTCGCTGCTGAACAAGGTGGCGGGCGAGGAGCGCGTCGTCGTCAACGAGCAGGCCGGCACCACCCGTGACCCGGTGGACGAGCTGATCGAACTCGGCGGCAGGACGTGGAAGTTCGTCGACACCGCGGGCATCAGGCGGCGGGTCCACATGACCGAGGGCGCTGACTACTACGCCTCGCTGCGCACCGCGGCGGCGCTGGAGAAGGCCGAGGTCGCAGTTGTACTGATCGACGTCAGCGAGTCGATCAGCGTGCAGGACCTGCGCATCATCACCATGGCCGTCGACTCCGGCCGGGCCGTGGTGCTGGCGTACAACAAGTGGGACACCCTGGACGAGGAGCGCCGCTACTACCTGGAGCGGGAGATCGAGCGGGACCTCGTCCAGGTGCGCTGGGCACCGCGGGTCAACGTCTCGGCGCGCACCGGGCGGCACATGGAGAAGCTGGTCCCGGCGATCGAGACCGCGCTGGAGAGCTGGGAGACGCGGGTTCCGACGGGCAAGCTGAACGCCTTCCTCGGCGAGATCGTCGCCTCGCACCCGCACCCGGTGCGCGGCGGCAAGCAGCCCCGCATCCTCTTCGGCACCCAGGCGGGCACCAGGCCGCCGAGGTTCGTGCTGTTCGCCTCCGGCTTCCTGGAGGCCGGCTACCGGCGCTTCGTGGAACGGCGGCTGCGCGAGGAGTTCGGCTTCGAGGGAACGCCGGTGCAGATCTCGGTGCGGGTCCGCGAGAAGCGCGGCCGCAAGAAGTAGCCCCCGTCATGGCCGCCCGGCCGGGGTGCCGGGCAGCCCGTGCCCCCGCCGGGCCGGCTCAGTGGTGGTGGCCGTGGCGGGGGGCCGGGGGCAGCGCCGGCAGGTGCCAGGCGGGGCTGTGCCAGGTGGCGGCCGACTGCTCCTGGTCGCCCCAGGTTCCCGTCCCCGTGCCGTGTACGGTGCCGAACCCCTCGAAGCGCAGCTCCTCCTCGCCCGTACGGTCGCCGGGCAGCGCTCGGAAGAGTCTGCGGTACTCCGCGTACAGCGAGTCGTAGATCGGTGTGGACCCTTCAGGGGACGAGCTGTGCGGCGTCCGCATCCGGGGGACCGCCGGGGCGCTGGACGCGCTCACGGCACGCCCGTGGGCGAGGTGGGAGTGGTGGGCTCGGAGAGGCTCGTATTGCTGCACGTCTGCCCAACGACCGTGCGGCGCCCCGGATGCGGGCCCGTGCGACGAATGACCTGATCGCACGGGTTGTCCCTGTTCGTACGTGCTCTGCTGGTGGACGCCTTCGCCCCCGGTCGCCCCCTGCGGCCGGGGGCGGTTCGTGCCCGGCCGCTGCGGGTGGCTCATGTGCCCGTCAGCGGCATGGTGCCGGCGACCAGGACGCCGCTTGCCGCCGCCTTCTCCAGTGCCTCGCGCATCAGGTCCTCGCGGGGCTGCGGCCCGATGGAGCCGGCGGGTGCCGCGTAGACCACCACGGTGTGGCTCTTGGCCGCCGCCGTGCGCCAGCCCTCGGTGACGGCGAGCGGCTGGTGCGCCTGCCACCAGGCGACCGGCTGCCCGCCGGGTGAGGCAGGCGGCTGGAAGATTGCGTGCAGCTGCCCCATGGCCACCAGCACCGACCAGCCGATCACCGGTACGGGCAGCCGGGCGACATCGGTGACCGGCATGAAGCCCTGCTCGATCAGCAGCGGGAGGAAGTCGTCACCCGACCCCTCCGACCCGGGGCGCGCGATGGGCCCCGTGGGCTCGACGACGATGGCCGGGTGCGGGGAGCCGTCGATGAGGACCTGCCCGCAGGTGACCCCCAGCACCGCCTGTCGCGGCCCGGTTTCCGGCGTTCCCGCGCGGGAGGGAGCCGCCGGGGCAGGCACAGCGGGCGAGGGGGCGGGCGCTGCCGGAGCGGGGGTGGCAGACGGGGGCGGTGGCCCGGTGTGTCCGGTGGGCGGAGCCGTCTCGTTCGAGAGGGAGCGTACGGCGCCCTGGAGTTGGTCCTCGGCGACGGTCACGACCTGGGAGGCGATGCAGGCCGCGTGCGCGAAGGCGAGGACGGCGGTCTCCTCGCCGACGAACAGTACGGTGCTGGTGCGCTCCCGGGTGGTGTTGCCCCGGGTGCGGCACGAGGTGCAGTCGTAGTCTCCTGGGGCGTTCTCTCCGGCGAGCAGCCTGTCGGCTTCTGCTTCGCCGATCTCTGCGCGTACGGCGTCGCTGACATCGAGCATGGGGGGCACGGGAGCTCCTGGCTTTGGGTTCCTGTTCGCCTGGACAACGGGTGATCTGTGGTCACGGTCACGCGGATGCGCCTGCGCGCGTCCCCGGTTCGTACGCAACCGGTCACACAAGCGGGGGAACAGTTCACCCCCCGTCAATAACTGGCAGCGCCAAGAGAGTTCGAGGGTGAAGTGACTCACAAGAGAGGGGTCGGGCTGTCAACTACTGCCCGGAATAAGGGCGTTTGGGGGGTGTCCTAAAACCGATGTTATACCCGGTAACCGGCGCATGGCCTGCAAAGACATGCTTCTGGTTGAAACTCGGGCGAGGCGCTCTCTACATTCCACGGCGGTGCAACGAGCACCACCCGGGACAGGCGGAGCCGAGCGCGGGCGTCCGATGCGCCGACCAGCACTTGCTCACGCGGGGGAACAACAGGGGGATTCCCGGGTTCGTGGAGAGGGTTTGATTTGTCCAAGCGTCGTACAGCAGTGCTCACGGGTGCCGGTCTCGCCGCCCCGCTCGCCCTGCTCGCCGCCACGGCTCCGACGGCCTCGGCGGCGTCGAACGACGGAGTGTGGGACCGCATCGCGCAGTGCGAGAGCGGAGGGAACTGGCAGACCAACACCGGCAACGGCTACTACGGCGGTCTCCAGTTCTCGTCCAGCACCTGGCGGGCGTACGGCGGAGGCGCCTACGCGCCCACCGCCGACAAGGCCGGCAAGGAGCAGCAGATCGCTGTTGCCACCAAGGTTCAGCAGGCTCAGGGCTGGGGTGCCTGGCCCAACTGCTCGGCAAAGGCCGGAGCTTCCGGCACGCCGCCGCAGACGTCCCAGCCGGCCACCGGGTCGGCGCAGTCCGGACAGGGCGCCGGGCAGCAGTCCGCACCGCAGTCCCGGTCCGGGTCGGACGACCGTCCTGCCTCGCACCCCGACCGTGGCTCCGTGCGCGAGGGCTCCGGCAACTACACCGTCAAGAGCGGTGACACCCTCGGCTCGATCGCGGCAGCGCACGGGAAGAGCTGGAAGGACGTCTACGGCACCAACAAGGACGTCATCGGGGGTGACCCCGACCGGATCCTCGCCGGCCAGAAGCTCAAGGTCTGAGTTCTGCACGGCTCACCCAGGCTGAGCGGCCCCGTCAGGCAAGCACCGCGCCCGACGGGGCCGTCGCCTGTGCTTGTCCGATCCCGAACGTTCCACGCGCGGAGAAAGTTTCCAACACGGGATCACAGAGGTAAAACCATTCAGAACGCTTCTGAAACAAGCTGCTCAACGTGCCCAACCCTTCCCGGTACTTAACGGTCTAGCTCGGTGACAGGCGGACAGAGGGGGACTGACCGCGAGGATGCGTGGGACTCGGGTAAAATGCACATTTCATTTTTGCTCCACAACGGGTACGCCATCGGGGGAACCGTCCGTACCACCTACAACCTGGCTCGCAGTCTGGCCGAACACCACGACGTCGAGGTTGTCTCGGTCTTCCGGACCAGGGAACGCCCCGTCTTCGACCCGGGGCCGGGGGTGAGGCTCCGTCATCTCGTGGACACCCGCGAGGTGCGCTCGCCGGAGGACCTCGGCGCCGAACACACGCTGCCCGCCCGGGTCTTCCCCGAGGCCGACGGCAAGTACCCGATGTACAGCGGCCTGACCGACCGCCTCATCGGGGAACACCTGGGCAGCACCGAGGCGGATGTCGTCATCGGCACCCGGCCGGGACTCAACACCCACATCGCACGCCAGACCAGACGCGGACCCGTACGGCTGGGCCAGGAGCACCTCACCCTCGCGCTCCACTCTCGCCGCCTCAAGCTGGTGCTGCGCAGGGCCTATCCCCAGCTCGACGGGCTGACCACCGTCACCGAGGCCGACGCCGCCGACTACCGCCGACTGCTGCGGCTGCCCGGCGTGCGGATAGACGCCGTGCCCAACAGCGTGCCGGAGCCCGGCGTCACCCCGGCCGACGGCAACAGCAAATGGGTCGTCGCGGCGGGCCGGCTGGCCCCGGCGAAACGGTACGACCTGCTGGTACGGGCCTTCGCCAAGGTGGTGGCCGAGCGGCCCGACTGGCGGCTGCGGATCTACGGGGGAGGGCGGGAGCGGCCGGGGCTGCGTGCTCTCATCGACGAACTCGGCCTCTACAACCATGTCTTCCTGATGGGCCCCACCCATCCCATCGAGCCCGAGTGGGCCAAGGGCTCGATAGCCGCCGTGACCTCCAGCCTGGAGTCGTTCGGCATGACCATCGTCGAGGCCATGCGCTGCGGGCTGCCCGTCGTCGCCACGGACTGCCCGCACGGGCCCGCCGAGATAGTCCGCCCCGGCGTCGACGGCAGGCTCGTCCCCATGGGAGACGAGGACGCCGTCGCCGGAGCGCTCCTCGGACTGATCAACGACGACGAACTGCGCCGCCGCATGGGCCGGGCAGCGCTCGCCGACTCCGCGCGCTTCGACCCGGCCCACGTCGGGGCCCGCTACGAGTCGATACTGCGCGATCTTGTCGGCAAGGGCAGCCGCGGACTGCACCGCACCCGTGGCTCGCTGCTGAGCGGGGCCTACGCCGTCAAGGACGCCCTCATCGGCATCGGGCAGCCGGGAGCGCTCCCAGGAGGAGGTACAGCATGAGCGGAAGCACCACCGAGAACGTCACCCCCGGGGTCGCGGCCCCCGCGGACGGCCCGCTCGCCCCTCTCACCGCCGCAGGGAAGAAGCACCCCCGGACCGCTGGAGACCCCGGAGAGCCCGTGCGCCCGAAGCCCGCCCAGCGTGGCCCGGCAGCCGACTGCACCGCCGACAGCGCAGGGGGCCTCACCTTCGACCTGAGACTTCCGGCAGCCGAAGCACAGGGCGGGGACGCGGGGTTGCTGCTGCGCCGCCGTCCGGGCCCCTCGGGCGAGACGGAAGAGGTCCGGCTGCCACTGGTCCCCGTGCAGGAGGCGGAACCCGGCACGCTGCGCGCCGCTCTGCCCAGCACCGTGCGGCTGACCGAGGGCCGCTGGAACGTCTTCCTCGTACGCGCCGGGTGCGCCCCCCGAAGACTGGCCCCCGGCGTCAACGACCTGCGCTCGCTGGTCGACCGCGTCCCGCACGAGAGCCGCACTTGGCTGGGCGTCCGCATCCCGTACGCCACCAAACACGGCAACCTCAGCGTCCGCGCCTGGGCGCGCTGGCCGCACGCCGAGGCGGGCGTGCTGCGGGTGAGCGACGGCGTACTGGCGCTGAACGGACGGCTGTACGGAGCCGAGATGTCGGACACCGCGCGGGTGGAGGCGTGGCCCCGGCGCGGCGAGAGCGCGCCGGTCGTCGTGGAGGCGGCAGCGGAGGGGCACGAGCAGCGGGGGTTCAGCGCCGTACTGCCGTATCCGCCGCTGGCCGGAAACCGGCTGTGGGACCTGTGGCTGCGTCCCGCGGAGGGGGCGGAGGCGGTGCGGATCGCGCGCATCCTGGACGACGTCCCCGACAAGAAACGGATCTTCACCTACCCCGCGCACGCCGTCGAACCGCGCACCGGCCAACGTCCGGCTGCCGAGCCGCCGATCGCCACCGCGAAGCCCTACTACACGCTCGACAACGACCTGGCAGTACGCGTGGACCGCACGCACTAGTTGTGCTGTTCCGGCGAGGGGGCTGCGCCCCGAAGGGGCGCGGGGCGCCGGCGCAACTGCAGTGAAAGACTCCAGCTCATGCTGGAGACCTCGGCACGCCTGCTACGGCTGCTCTCACTGCTGCAGACCCACCGCGACTGGTCGGGCAACGCCCTCGCCCAGCGGCTCGGCGTCAGCCCCCGCACCGTCCGCCGGGACGTCGACCGGCTGCGCGAGCTGGGCTATCCCGTCCACTCCACCAGCGGCACGGCAGGCGGCTACCAACTCGGCGCCGGGGCCCAGCTGCCCCCGCTGCTGCTGGACGACGAGGAGGCGGTCGCCGTCGCCGTGGGGCTGCGCGGGGCGGCCGGCGGCGGCGTCGAGGGCATCAGTGACGCCTCGGCGCGAGCCCTCGTCAAACTCGAGCAGGTCCTTCCGCACCGGCTGCGCCGCAGGGTGGGCGCGCTCAGCGAGTTCACCGTTCCGATGGTGGGCGGCCACCGCGGGCCCGCCGTCGACGCCGGCACCCTGGCCGAGCTCGCCCACGCCTGCCGCGACCATGAACGGCTGCGCTTCCAGTACGAGAAGCATGACGGCGCCCCCTCCCGCCGCGTCGTGGAGCCGCACCGGCTGGTGACGACCCACCGCCGCTGGTACCTGGTCGGCTGGGACGTGGACCGGGCCGACTGGCGTACTTTCCGGGCGGACCGCATCACGCTCACCCCACCGCACGGTCCCCGCTTCGAGCCCCGTACGCCCCCGGCCGAGGACCTGGCGGCGTGGGTGTCCGAAGGCGTGTCCACCCGCGTCTATCCGGCGCGGGCCACGTTGCTGCTGCACGCGCCCATGGAGCAGGCGGCCGAGCGGATTTCGATGTCGGCCGGGACGCTGGAGGCGGTGGACGACCACAGCTGTCTGCTGCGTACCGGCGCTGTCTCGCTGGACGCGCTGCTGGTCCATGTGCTCATGCTCGGCTTCGACTTCGAGGTACGCGAGCCGGCGGAGCTGACGGAGTACATCGGCCTGCTGCGGGACCGGCTGTCCCGCTCGCTGGCCCCGGCGGCGCGGGGGCGGGAGGGGCGCTAAACAGCCCCGGGGAACCCTTCCGCCAGATTTCAGTTGCTCTTCCCGCGCAGTTCCGGAATTTATAAGACAGTCGTCAACACCGTTAATTGCGGCGCCGGAAGCGGAATATGGAATTCGTCGAATTGTGTGCTGGGTGGATACTCGGAAGCCACGTACGAGTGAAGCGGGCAACGGAGACCGTGCACCGAGCGTTGTGACGCAAGCGTGACGCCGCCGCAGCGAAGGCGGGACTTCCGGCTGTTGTGGCCGTCCGCATACGGTGGCCCCATGGCACCGGAATCCGCAGTACCGCAACCCCCCGACGACGACCCGGAGAGCTATGTGGGCCTCGCCGCTCAGGAGGCCGAACGACGTGCCCGGGAGCGCGGCTGGACCAGTGTGCGTCAACTGGACCCGGACGCGATCATCACCATGGAGTACGTCACAGGACGGCTGAACCTGGCGGTCAAGGACGGTCAGGTGGTGCGCTGCTGGCCCGGCTGAGGGCCGCCGTCAGCGGCGCTCGGCGCAGCGCGTCAGTAGCCGCCCGTCAGTAGCGCGAGGAGGCCGGGGCCCGCGCCTCGTCGGCCGTACGCGGCAGCGCCGTGCGTGCCCCGCCCCCGGAGTCCTGCGCCGGCACCCGCGCCCCGACCAGCGGCTGCCGCGCGTGCACAGGCTGCGCGGCGGGCGGGGCGACAGGACCGGGCCGGGGTGCCGGCGAGGCGCCTGCCGTGCTGAACCGTTCACGCAGCGCGAAGACGAGCGCCTCGACCCGGGCGAGCGCCGGCTCGCACCACGGAAGCCCCAGCAGGATCAGCAGCCCGGCGGCCCAGCCCAGGAGTACGTCGCTCACCCAGTGCGTACCGAGATAGACGGTGGTCGCGCCCACACCGAGCGCGAAGACGGCGGCGACGACCGACAGCCAGCGGCGGGCCCGCGGAGTGGTGGCCAGGTAGGCGAGGATGCCCCAGGTCACCACGGCGTTGGCGGTGTGCCCGGAAGGGAATATATCGCCGCCCGCCCACAGTTCGGCCGAGCCGATCTCGGTCGCGTAGTGCGGCCCGAGGCGGCCGAGACCGATCTTGACGGCGCCGACCGAAACGTTGAGCAGCAGCAGCGCGAACCCCAGCGCCAGCAGCGGCCGCAGCGTGCGCTGCCGCCAGGAGCGCCAGCCCAGCCAGGCCGCGACCAGCACCGCCGTGGGTCCGCGCTGGCCCAGCACCACGAAGGCGTCCAGGAAGCCGTGGATGGCGGGCCACTGCTTGTACGGGCGGAAGAGCATGACCTGCCAGTCGAGCTGCACCAGCCACGTTGTGCCCAGCACGGCGACCACGATCGCCAGATAGAAGGCGACCGTGGCGCTGAACAGGCCCAGCCGGACAGGGCTCATCCGCGGGAAGGGTCCGCGAGGGCGATGAGGCTCCTGCTCCAGCCGGGAGAAGATTCGGTCGGTACGCACCTAATCGAGATTACCGGGCGTGAAGAGTCACTTCGGCGACGACGGCCCTTTCGTGATGGCGATGTGATGTGCAAAAGCGCCCCGCGCAGGCTTAGGTTCTGTTTATCTCCCATGATTCCGGGGCCGATTGATTGGCCGGACGGGACGCCGAAGCGACTTCGGTCACAGGTGGGTTGACGTGAATTTTCTCCATTCCCCGTCAGCGCACCGGGTTTTCCCAGTGCACGCGCTCACGCCCGCGCCCCCGGATCTCACGGCGGGCCCGTGCCGTTGAGCCACCAGGCGCCGTAGCAGGCCGACGCAGCCGACAGCGCGCACAGCGCCGCAGCCGTACGTGCCGTATTCCAGCGCGCCAGTCCGGCCGCCGCGGGGAGCAGCAGCGGGAAGGCGGGCAGCAGCAGCCGCGGCTTCGAGCCGAAGTACCCCTTGGCGCACAGCGCGAGAACCACCACCACGCCCGCGTACACCAGCAACGCGGCGGGCTGCCGCTGCCGTACGCACAGCACGTACAGCCAGATCACCAGCGCGACGCCCGCGAGCAGTCCGAGGCCGCCGACGACGGTGCCCGTCAGGTTCTTCCAGATGAAGCCGGCGAACGCCCAGCCGCCGTCGAAGCCGTTGCCCCACTGCCCCTGAATGTCCAGATATCCAGTGACACTTCCTGTGCGGAATCCCACCCACACGACGTACCCGAACCAGCCCGCCGGTGCCAGCAGCAGTCCCAGCGCCATCCGCGCCCCGGGCCCCCGTCGCTCCCGCCGCAGTTCCAGCAGCGCCGCGATCCACACCGCGGCGACCACCGCGGCCCCCACCGGCCGGGTCAGCCCCGCCAGCGCCGCCAGTGTCCCGGCCCACATCCACCGGCCGGTCAGCACCGACCACAGTGCCCATGCGGCCAGCGCCGTGAACAGTGACTCGCTGTAGGCCATCGACTGCACCACACCGACCGGCACCGCCGCCCACAGCACCGCCAGACAGAGCCCCGCACGGTGCCCGTGCAGCCGCGCACCGGTCAGATACAGCGCCCAGGCCGCCGCCAGCGAGGAGAGCCAGCTCACCGCCATCCCGGCGTCCGGAGCGCTCAGCGGCGAGAGCTCGGCCAGCCCCCGCTCCAGCGCCGGCAGCAGCGGGAAGAACGCCAGGTCCGAGTGGACCCCGCCGTCCGGCAGCCGTATCCGGTAGCCGTACCAGCCGTCGGCGACCCGGACGTACCACAGGGCGTCCCAGCGGGCCGTGAGCAGCGTGTGCGCACTCGTGCCGCGCGCCGTGCTCCAGACCGCCAGCACGACCAGGCCCAGCGCCCGCACGCCCGCGTACGCCAGCAGCGCGGCAGCGGGCCGGCGCCATGCCTTCGTACGGACGTGCGCGGTGGCGGTCCGGGCCTGGGGCTTGCCGGGATCGGCGGCGAGGTCAGTCATTCGGACGATTATTGGCCACCGGCCCGATGCGGCGGTCAGCGGGACGGAAACCGGCGCCGGTGCGGCCGGAGCCGGGAAATGGCTGGAAAACCGCGGTCATGGACTGCCGCGCCTCGGGCAGATGCACCGGCGACGGTCCACCTGTTGAATGGGGGAACGCTGGACGCGCGCGCCGGTTCGCGTACGCTGACCGGCACTCGCCCTCTTCATCGGGGCCGGACGTCGACGCCGACCGGGCCGTGCGCGGACAGGTCGCCGCGACCCGGGCAGCCGTCCCCCACCCCCACGGTCCGCCCCGCGGGTGCGAGAGCAACAGGAGGTGCGTACATGTCCGGGACGACCACGGCCATATCGCGGAAGGCGGCGGACGTCCCCGAAAGCGGAGCGGGAGCGCGGCAGCCGGGCGGAGACGTGAACCGGTGGATCGTGCTCGTCGTGCTGTGCACGAGCCTGCTCCTGGTGGCCGTCGACGCCACCGTGCTGCACGTCGCCGTGCCCGCCGTCTCCGAGGACCTGCGGCCCGGCTCGATCGAGCTGCTGTGGATCGTGGACACCTATCCGCTGGTGTGCGCCTCGCTGCTCATCCTCTTCGGCACGCTCGGCGACCGGATCGGCACCCGCAGGGTGCTGCTGTTCGGCTATGCGCTCTTCGCCGCTGCCTCCGCCGCCGCCGCGTACGCGCACACTCCGGGCGTGCTGATCGCCGCGCGGGGGCTGCTCGGGGTCGGCGGCGCCATGATCATGCCGGCGACGCTCTCGATACTCCGGGAGGTCTTCCCCGACCGCCGGGAGCGGGCGCTGGCCGTCGGCATCTGGAGCGCGGTCGCCGCGGTGGGCGCGGCCGTCGGGCCGCTGGTGGGCGGGGCGCTGCTGGAGCACTTCTGGTGGGGCTCGGTCTTCCTGATCAACATCCCGCTGATGGCGGCCAGCCTTCCGGTGGGACGGTGGCTGCTGCCGGAGTCCGCCAAGGGCAGCGACGGCCCGTGGGACGTGCTGGGCGCCATGATGGCCGCCTTCGGGCTCTTCGGGGTGATACTCGGCGTCAAACAGGCGGGCGGCGGCGAGCTGCTCACCCCGCTGTGCTGGCTGCCGCTGCTGACCGGCGCCGTACTGATCACGCTCTTCGTCCGCCGCCAGCACCGGCGCCCCCACCCGCTGATCGACTTCGGCACCCTCACCCGCGCCGCCTTCGGCACCTCCGTCGGCTGCATCGTGCTGACCGTGCTGGCGCTGGTCGGGCTCGCGCTGATCGCGGCGCAGTACCTCCAGCTCGTCCTCGGGCTCTCCCCGCTGGAGACCGGGCTGCGGCTGCTGCCGCTGTCCGTCGCCGCCATCGCCGCCGGGCTCCTCGGCTCCCGGCTGCTGGCGCTGCTGGGGCCGCGTGTCATGGTCGCGCTCGGCTTCGTGGTCACGGCGCTGGCCGTGCTGTGTCTGACCGGTGTGGGCCAGCACGACCGGCCAGGGCTGCTGATCGGCGGCTTCGTGCTGCTGGGCTTCGGCCTGGAGACGACCCTGTTCGGCTGCTACGAGTCCATGCTGAGCGAGGCGCCGCCCGGCCAGTCCGGCGGCGCGGCGGCCGTCGGCGAGACCGCCTACCAGCTCGGCGCCGGCATCGGCATCGCTCTGCTGGGCAGCGTGATGAACGCCGCATACGGCCCCGGCGTACGCGCCGCAGCGCAGCGCCTCGGCCTTCCCAGCAGCACCGGCGCGGACGCCAGCCACTCGCTGGGGGAGGCGTACGAGGTCGCGGGACACCTCGGCGGCGCCCACGGCGAGGCGCTGCGGTCCGCGGCCCGCTCCTCGTTCGTCACGGGGCTGCATGTGACCCTGCTGGTCAGCGCCTGTCTGCTGCTGTTCGGCGCGCTGGCGGCGCTGCGGCTGCCCCGCAGGATGGACAGCACCTGCAACACCGCGGAGAGCGGTAGGGGGGAGCGGAACAGCACTCCGGAGGACCAGCAGGGACGCTCCGGGCACCCCTTGTCGCGGGGCGTTACCCAGCCGTAGCGTCAGCTCGGTAGCCGTGATCGTGCTCCGCGTGAGTTCTCACCGCGTGAGCTTCACCACCGAAAGGCGCTGCCATGAGCTCGCTGCCCGCGTTCGACGCGCACGACCCGCTGGGGATCGACGACCTGCTCGGCGACGAGGACCGTGCCGTGCGCGACACCGTGCGCTCCTGGGCCGCCGACCGAGTCCTGCCGTATGTCGCCGACTGGTACGAGCGCGGCGAGCTGCCCGGCATCCGGGAGCTCGCCCGCGAACTGGGCTCCCTCGGCGCCCTCGGGATGTCGCTGACCGGCTACGGCTGTGCGGGCGCCGGTGCCGTGCAGTACGGCCTCGCCTGTCTGGAGCTGGAGGCAGCCGACTCCGGCATCCGTTCCCTGGTCTCCGTCCAGGGGTCGCTGGCGATGTACGCCATCCACCGGTTCGGCAGCGAGGAGCAGAAGCAGCGCTGGCTGCCGTCGATGGCCGCCGGCGAGCTGATCGGCTGCTTCGGGCTGACCGAGCCCGACCACGGCTCCGACCCGGGTGGCATGCGCACCTACGCCAAGCGCGACGGCTCGGACTGGGTGCTCACCGGCCGCAAGATGTGGATCACCAACGGCTCGGTTGCCGGGGTCGCGGTGGTCTGGGCCCGTACCGACGAGGGGGTCCGCGGTTTCGTCGTCCCGACCGACACCCCGGGCTTCTCCGCGCCCGAGATCAAGCACAAGTTGTCGCTGCGTGCCTCGGTCACCAGTGAACTCGTGCTCGACGAGGTGCGGTTGCCCGCGGACGCCGTACTGCCCGAAGCGCAGGGTCTGCGCGGCCCGCTGAGCTGTCTGAGCCATGCCCGGTACGGGATCGTGTGGGGCTCGATGGGCGCTGCGCGAACCTGCTTCGAGGCGGCGCTGTCCTACGCCACGGAGCGGGAGCAGTTCGGCAAGCCGCTGGCCGCCTTCCAGCTCACCCAGGCCAAGCTGGCCGACATGGCGGTCGAACTGCACAAGGGGGTGCTGCTCGCGCACCACCTGGGCCGGCGGATGGACGCGGGGCGGCTGCGGCCGGAGCAGATCAGCTTCGGCAAGCTCAACAACACGCGGGAGGCCATCGACATCTGCCGCACCGCACGGACCGTGCTGGGGGCGAACGGGATTTCGCTGGAGTACCCCGTGATGCGGCACAGCACGAACCTGGAGTCCGTGCTGACGTACGAGGGGACGGTGGAGATGCACCAGTTGGTGCTGGGCAAGGCGTTGACCGGGGTCGACGCCTTCCGCGGATAGCGGTTTCCCGGCTCCGGAGGGGCTGTTGGGAAGCCCCTCCGGAGGTCAGCTCTGGTTGAAGAAGCCGCCCGGGTCCCGGCGGTCCTCGTTGGTGACGACGCTGTAGTCGGGCGGCGTCAGCAGGAAGACACGGTTGGCGACCCGCTCGATGGAACCGCGCAGACCGAAGGTCAGCCCCGCCGCGAAGTCGACGACCCGCTTGGCGTCGGCGGACTCCATGGCGGTGAGGTTCACGATCACCGGGACGCCGTCCCGGAACAGTTCGCCGATGCCGCGGGCGTCACGGAAGCAGTCCGGGCTGACCGTCGCGATCTTGGTGCCCTGGTCCTGTGCCGTCTCGGCCGTGACGCGGACTCTGGGGTCGGTGACCCACGGCTCGCGTGCTGCGTCCCCGGGCTCCGGACCGTCGGCGGGGCCGTCCGCACCGTCGGCATAGTCGTAGTACCGCATCTCGCTGTCGTCGACGAGGCCCAGCCAGGCACTCGCCTTGCGCACCGATCCCATGGACGCCTCCTCTCCTCTGCGCGGTGTCCCACCGTTCTTAGCGCTCCGCCGCGGGTCCGCAACCCCTATGGTCGTCCATGATGCTGATGATGCGCCAAGCGGTTACCCGTCCGGCACGGCATTCGTGACGGTTCTGGTGCACAAAAGGGTGGCGCTCTGTCAGGTCCTGAGTGTTCAACGGCTGGTGACGGGGCGCAGGATGCTCCACATTGTCCACGTTCAGACCGGACCGGATTGTCGCCGGTGACATCCGAGTGAGCGACCGCCCCGCCGTGCTCCCAGGTTGACCAGGGGGCCGGCCAGGGATTGGCCAGGTCCGTCTCCTCCCCCCTTCGCCCGGCATCAAACGGCGTTGGCGGCACGCGAACTGGACTCAAGGAGTCCGAAAGACACCCTTGCGGGGCCGGAAAACTACGGCGAATACTCCATTCAGCGTTTGTCAGGAGCACGCTTGGTTTTCCCTGAACGGGAGGAAAAGTGAGGATCAAACGCACAAAAGCCATCGACAACATGGCACGTCGCAGACGCAGCCGGCTGATCGCCGTCGCGTCGGGCATGGCAGCGGCAGGGGCGCTCATCGCGCCGGCCACGGCCTCAGCAGAAGCTCCGTCCCCCCACACCTACACCGCGAGTCAGCTCAACTCGGCAGGCGACGCCGTGCGCGCCGCCGATGTCGCGGGCACGGCGTGGCACGTCGACAAGGAGAGCAACAAGCTCGTCGTCGCGGTCGACAGCCGCGTCTCGCGAGCCGACATCGCGCAGATCCGGCGCGCCGCAGGCAAGAGCGCGGGCGCGGTGGAGATCGAGCACGTCAAGGGCACGTTCCAGAAGTACGTTTCGGGCGGGGACGCCATCTACACCGGTTCCGCCCGCTGCTCGGCCGGCTTCAACGTCCGCAGTGGCAGCACCTACTACCTGCTGACCGCCGGACACTGCACCGAGCTCGGCGGCAACTGGTACACCAACTCCAGCCGCACCACCCTGATCGGTCCCACCGCCGGATCCAGCTTCCCCGGCAACGACTACGGCCTCGTGCGCTACAGCAACTCCTCCGTCCCGCACCCCGGCACCGTGGGCAGCGTCGACATCACCGGCGCGGGCAACGCGTCCGTCGGCCAGAGCGTGACCCGGCGCGGCAGCACCACCGGCACCCACAGCGGTCAGGTGACCGGGCTCAACGCCACGGTCAACTACGGCGGCGGCGACATCGTCTCCGGCCTCATCCGGACCACCGTGTGCGCGGAGCCCGGCGACAGCGGCGGCCCCCTCTACCGGGGCGGCACCGCGCTCGGCCTGACCTCCGGCGGCAGCGGCAACTGCAGCAGCGGCGGAACGACCTTCTTCCAGCCGGTGACCGAGGCACTCAGCGCGTACGGCGTGAGCGTCTACTGACGTACTGCCTCTCCGAGGCGCGCCGGTATCACCAGCATCTGCACTGATACAGCTCGGCCTTGTGCCCGTGCACGCTCCCTGGGTGCGTGTACGGGCACTTCCGTGTGTGTGGGGATGCTTCTTCGTGCGCGGGTGTGTTCGGGTTGCACGCGTGGCGAGGCGCCGTGCACGCGGGTGCGGGCGGCTGCGGAGTGCTTCGATCCGGCGTCGCGATCGGGCCGTTGGGGGATGAATACCGGACAGGTCCATTCCTTACGACGCGAACACGCACTGTCGCCCCGCGTGTTCGCGCTACCGGACGTCGGGGACAGGAAGGGACGTTCGGCACCTTGACGGGCGGACCGAACTTCCGGTCGGCTGACGCGAACTGAACCTTGTGCGGGGATCGGTGGGTCGCAATACTCGGCGCACAAGTTGGCATGGACGCGACTTCCTCTTGGGTAAGAGGCTCGTGTCCGTACATCCTCCGGGACCGCCCCCAACTCGGGCGGGCCCAACCCCCCACTGGAGGTTTCACGTTGTCCAACCACCGACGCGTTCCCAAGCGGCGGATAGTGCTGGCCGGCGCGGGCGCCGCGGCCCTCGCGGCCGGCGCGCTCACGGTCACCACCGCCAACGCCGCTCCGGAAGCACCCACGGCCAAGACCCTCTCGGCCACCTCGGCGGCCGAGCTCGCCTCCAAGCTCACCTCGGACCTCAAGGGTGACGCGGGCTCCTACTACGACGCCAAGGCCAAGCAACTGGTCGTCAACGTCACCGACGACGCGGCCAAGGAGAAGGTCGAGGCGGCGGGAGCCAAGGCCCGGGTCGTCGAGCACACGCTCTCCCAGCTCACGTCCGCCAAGGACGCCCTCACCAAGAACGATGTCACGGGCACGGCCCGCGCCGTCGACGTGAAGACCAACAAGGTTGTCGTCACCGCCGACAGCACGGTCAAGGGCGCCAAGCTGGACAAGCTGAAGAAGCAGCTCAAGGCCCAGGGTGACAAGGCCGAGCTGAAGCGCACCAACGGCAAGTTCACCACCAAGATCGCCGGTGGCGACGCCATCTGGGGCGACGGGAGCCGCTGTTCGCTCGGCTTCAATGTCACCACCAAGGACGGCAAGCCCGGCTTCCTGACCGCGGGCCACTGCACCACCGCGATCGCCTCCTGGTCCGACAAGGAGGGCGGCCAGCCGATCGCCGAGAGCGGCGACGGCAAGTTCCCGGGCGCCGACTACGGCATCGCCACCTACTCCGGCGACACCGAGCACCCGAGCGAGGTCAACCTCTACGACGGTGGCAAGCAGGCCATTTCCGGCGCCGGCGAAGCGGAGGTCGGCCAGAAGGTCACCCGTAGCGGCAGCACCACCCAGGTGCACGACGGCACGGTCAAGGCGCTGGACGCCTCCGTCTCGTACCCGGAGGGCACCGTCGACGGGCTGATCCAGACCGACGTGTGTGCCGAGCCCGGCGACAGCGGCGGCTCGCTCTTCGCGGGCGACAAGGCACTGGGTCTGACCTCCGGCGGCAGCGGTGACTGCTCCTCCGGCGGCGAGACCTACTTCCAGCCGGTGCCCGCCGCGCTCGACGCGCTGGGCGCCAAGATCGGCTGACCCCCCACCGGCTGCTCGCAGCATCCGGCCACCACGCGGGATCCTGGTGAGCCCCTTACGCGGAGGGGCTCGAACCCCCCACAGCGGAACCCCCCGGACCTGGTCCGGGGGGTTCCGTCGTGCCGTGCGCCTCCGGAGGATCCGAAGGCGGGCTGTCAGCTCAGCTCGGCTGCGACCAGCTCGGCGATCTGTACGGCGTTGAGCGCGGCACCCTTGCGGAGGTTGTCGTTGGACAGGAAGAGCGACAGGCCGTGCTCCACCGTCTCATCGGCGCGGATCCGGCCCACGTAGCTGACGTCCTTGCCCGCCGCCTGGAGCGGGGTGGGGATCGGCGACAGCTCCACGCCCGGCGCCTCGGCGAGCAGTTCGGCGGCGCGCTCCGGGCTCAGCGGGCGCGCGAAACGGGCGTTGACCTGGAGCGAGTGGCCGGTGAAGACGGGGACACGCACACAGGTGCCGGAGACCTTCAGCCCGGGGACGTCCAGGATCTTGCGGCTCTCGTTGCGGAGCTTGTGCTCCTCGTCCGTCTCGGCCAGCCCGTCGTCGACGATCGAGCCGGCCAGCGGCAGCACGTTGAAGGCGATGGGGCGCTTGAACTTGTCCGGCTCGGGGAAGTCCACCGCCTCGCCGTCGAAGGTCAGCCGCGCGGCGTCGTTCTCCACCGCCTTGCGGGCCTGGCTCTCCAGCTCGGCGACGCCCGCCAGACCGCTGCCGGAGACCGCCTGGTAGGTGGCGACGACCAGCGCGGTCAGCTCCGCCTCCTCGTGCAGCGGGCGCAGCACCGGCATCGCGGCCATGGTGGTGCAGTTCGGGTTGGCGATGATGCCCTTGGGGCGGCGCTTGGCCGCGTCCGGGTTCACCTCGGAGACGACCAGCGGCACCTCGGGGTCCATCCGCCAGGCCGAGGAGTTGTCGATGACGACCGGGCCCTGCGCCGCGACCTTCTCGGCGATCGCCTTCGAGGTGGCGCCGCCTGCGGAGAACAGGACGATGTCCAGCCCGGTGTAGTCGGCAGCGGCCGCGTCCTCGACGGTCACCTCGCCGTCCTTCCAGGGCAGCGTCCGGCCCGCGGAGCGCGCGGAGGCGAACAGGCGCAGCTCGTCGACCGGGAAATCACGCTCGGCCAGAATCTCGCGCATCACTGTGCCGACCTGACCGGTGGCTCCGACAATCCCGACCTTCATGGGGCTCCTTCTGCCTTTCGCTGAACGCGCGGCTTTGTGAGGCTTGCGCCTTTCGCCGCGCTGGTGTCGTGCGTGCCCCTACCCTGCACGGTGCCGGGTACGGGGTGCCAGTACTTTGATTTCGGTCACAGCCCGGCACCGGGGAGAGAGCTGCACGCGGCGGGCTATGCGCGGGGCGTGCGCAGTCCCGCGGTCAGCCCCTGCAGACAGCGTACGGCGAGTACGGCGGGACCCTGCTCCGTCGGATCGTCGGGCTCCGCCCCCCCAACGGCCTATCCGGGGTGGATGACGGTACCCACTGCTCCAACCCCAGATATGGGCGCCACGTGCGGACAAATGGCGGCAGCTCCCGGGCGGGCTGCTCTTACGTCAATGGCTTCAAGCGGCGGCCCCCTCCCGCGCGGGGGGTGGTAATCGAATACAAGTTCGACTTCCTGGTTTAGGGTGGTGGCCCGGGACAAAGGGAGGGGCACTGAGGCGAGGGCGACAGAGGATGCGGAGGTGACAGACGATGCGGAGGTTCACACACCTGCACGTAGCCTCCGGTTTCTCCATGCGCTACGGCGCCTCCCACCCCGAATCCCTCGCGGAGCGCACCGCCGAGCGGGGAATGGAAGCGGTCGCCCTCACCGACCGGGACACCGTCGCGGGAGCCGTCCGCTTCACGAAGGCATGCACCAGGGCCGGGGTGCGCCCGGTGTACGGGGTCGAGCTCGCCGTCGAACAGGCGGCGAACCAGGACAGCGCACGGGCCGGAGGCCGCCGCCGTACGCCGGTCAGAGGCGGAAGCTTTGTCGATGAGTCGGCCCAGCGGGTCGTCTTCCTCGCCCGGGACGGCGCCCACGGCTGGGCCGAACTGTGCCGGATGATCACCGCGGCGCACGCCGGCACGCAGGGCAACCATGACAAGCCCCTCCTCCCCTGGGCGGCGCTGCGCGGCGAAGCCGTGACCGTGTTGCTGGGCGCCGACTCCGACGTCGGCCGCGCCCTCGCCGCAGGGCGCCCCGACCGTGCCGCGGCCCTGCTCGCCAGGTGGCGGGAGATCTACGGTGCCGCCCTCCGGCTGGCCGTCACGGGCTCCGGGCCGCTGCGGGAGGCGGCCAGGGCGCTGGGGCTGGCGGCCCAGGAGGGAGTGAAGCCCGTACTGACCAACGCCGTGCGCTACGCCGACCCGGCAGCACCGGCAGCCGAGGTGAACGTCGCCGATGTGCTGGACGCCGCGCGCCGCCTCGTCCCCGTCGACCCGCGCAAGGGCCTGGACAACGGTGAACGCTGGCTGAAGGGGTCGGCCGAGATGGCCGAGGCGGCGGAGCGGATCGCGGAGGCCGCCGGATACCGGCGCAGCACCGCACACCGGCTGCTCGCCCTCACCGAAGAGACCGCGGAAGCCTGCCGGGTCGATCCGGAGGAGGACCTGGGGCTGGGCCGGGTGCACTTTCCCGAGCCGCATCTGGCCGGGACCGGCGGTCGTACGGCGGTACGTGCCCTGCGCTCGCGCTGCGCCGCCGCAATGGTCACTCGCCGTTACGACAAGGACGCTGCGCGCTGGCGGCGGCTGGACGAGGAGCTGGCCGTCATCGAGGGGCTTGGTTACTCCTCGTACTTCCTGACCGTCGCGCGCATCGTCGAGGATGCCCGGGAGCTGGGGATCCGGGTCTCGGCGCGCGGGTCGGGGGCCGGGTCGTTCGTCACCCACCTGCTGGGCATCGCGCAAGCCGATCCGGTCGCGCACGGGCTGCTGATGGAGCGGTTCCTCTCGCCGCGCCGGGCCGAGCTGCCGGATATCGACATCGATGTGGAGTCGGCCCGGCGGTTGGAGGTGTACCGCGCCATCTTCGAACGCTTCGGCGAGGAGCGGGTGGCCACCGTCGCGATGCCCGAGACCTACCGGGTACGGCACGCCATCCGCGACGTGGGCGCGGCGCTGGCCCTGGACCCGGCCGAGACCGACCGGCTCGCCAAGGCGTTCCCGCACATCAGGGCGCGGGACGCGCGCGCCGCACTGGCCGAGCTGCCGGAGCTGGAGCAGCTGCGGCGGGAAGGGGTGCCCACGGAGCACGGGGAGCGGTTCTGGGAGCTGGTGGAGGCGCTGGACGGGCTGCCGCGCGGGGTGGCCATGCACCCGTGCGGGGTGCTGCTCTCGGACTCGTCGCTGCGTGCCCGTACGCCCGTCGTGCCCACCAGCGGCGAGGGCTTCGCGATGGCGCAGTTCGACAAGGACGACGTGGAGGATCTCGGGCTGCTCAAGCTGGACGTGCTGGGTGTCCGGCTCCAGTCGGCGATGGCGCACGCGGTTGCCGAGGTGGAGCGGGCGACGGGGGAGCGGATCGAGCTGGATGCCGTTCCGGAGGGCGATCGTGCGACCTATGAGTTGATCCGCGCTTCCGAGACGCTGGGCTGTTTCCAGATCGAGTCGCCGGGCCAGCGCGATCTGGTCGGGCGGCTCCAGCCGGAGACCTTCCACGATCTGGTTGTCGACATCTCCCTCTTCCGGCCCGGGCCGGTCGGTGCCGACATGGTCAACCCCTTCATCGAGGCCCGGCACGGGAGGCGCCGTATCCGTCATCCGCATCCGGCGCTGGAGGAGCCGCTGGCCGAGACGTACGGGGTGGCGATCTTCCATGAACAGGTGATCCGCATCCTCTCCCGGCTGACCGGCTGCGACCGGGGCCGGGCCGACGAGGTGCGGCGGGTGCTCAAGGACGACGAGCAGCGGCCGAGTGCAAAGCTCTGGTTCGAACGTGCGGCCGCGCGGCAGGGGTTCACGGCCGGAGTGATCGCCCACGCCTGGGAGGTGGTGGAGTCCTTCGGCTCGTACGGCTTCTGCAAGGCGCACGCCGTGGCGTTCGCCGTACCGACCTACCAGTCGGCATGGCTCAAGGCGCATCGTCCTGCTGCTTTTTATGCCGGGCTTCTGGAGCACGACCCGGGCATGTACCCCAAGCGGCTGTTGCTGGCGGACGCGCGGCGGCGCGGGGTGCCGGTGCTGCCGCTGGATGTGAACCGGTCCTCGGTTTCCTATCGGATCGAACTGGAGTCCGATTCCGGGGTGTGGGGGCTGCGACTCGCGCTCGCCGAGGTGCAGGGCATCAGCGAGGCCGACGCCGCCCGCATCGAGGCCGGACAGCCCTACGGCTCGCTCAGCGACTTCTGGCGCCGGGCCCGCCCCTCCCGCCCCGTGGCCGAACGCCTTGCGCAGATCGGTGCGCTGGACGCCTTCGCGCCCGGCGGCAACCGCCGCGACCTGCTGCTGCACATCGCCGAACTGCACCGCGCCCAGCGCGCGGCGGGGGCGCGCGAGGGACAGCTGGCACTGGGGGAGTCCCCTGGATCGGGCAGCACAGTGGGTACGACGCAACAGGCCGAGCCCGTCCATCTGCCCGACCTGGACAGCGGCGAACGCCTCGGCGCCGAGCTCGACGTCCTCGGCATGGACACCTCCCGCCATCTGATGGCCGACCATGTCGCCTTCCTGCGGGAGCTGGGCGCCCATTCGGCCCGCACCCTGCGCTCGGCACGGCACGGCGAGACGGTGCTGATCGCGGGCGCCAAGGCCGCCACCCAGACGCCGCCGCTCGCCTCGGGCAAGCGCGTCATCTTCACCACCCTGGACGACGGCACCGGCCTGTCCGATCTCGCCTTCTTCGAGGACTCGCACGCGGCCTGCGCCCACACCGTCTTCCACTCCTGGCTGCTGCTGGTGCGCGGCGTGGTCCAGCGGCGCGGCCCGCGCAGCCTCACCGTCGTCGGCTCCGCGGCCTGGGACCTGGCCGAACTGGTCGAACTGCGCCGCGAGGGTGGCCTGGAGGCGGTCACCGCGTGGCTGGGCGCACCCGCGGAGGGCAGCGGGGAGTCCGCCACCGGGCCCGGCCGCACCATCGAGGTCGCCCCCGGCTACGAGATGCACCCCTGGGCCGACCTCCGCCCCGCGGGCGAGCAGGCGGGCTCGCCCAAGGCGCTCCGCAAGATGTGGCACTCCAGCACAGGGAGCGCGGGATGAACGACAGATCCGCGAACGCGCCGGGCGAACCGCACGTGCTCTATGTGCACTTCGGTGACCCCACAGGTGACCTCACGCCTGAACGGTACGACGCGCTCCTCGCCCTGCTCACCGACATCACCCCCGTCGTCCAGGCCCTCCCGCCGGACGCGGCGCTCGCCGATGTCCGGGGCGCACTGCGGTACTTCGGGCGGGACGCGGCCGAACTGGCGCGGCTCGTACGGCTGCGCGCGCTCGCCCTGTACGGCGTCGACTGCACCATCGGCGTCGCCGCCAGTCCGCTGCTCGCCCGGATGGCCGCGCAGGCGGGCGAGCCGGGACAGGTACGCGAGGTACGCCCCGAGGAGGCCGCCGACTTCCTCGATCGCAGGCCGGTGGCCGCGCTGCACGGGGTCGGCCCGGCGACAGCGCGGGCACTGTGCGCGTACGGGCTTGACAGCGTCGGCAGGCTCGCCGCCGCGCCGCTTGCCACCCTCCAGCGCATCCTCGGCGCCGCACCGGGCCGGCGGCTGCACGAGCGCGCGCGGGGCATCGACCCCACGCCCGTCACCCCCACGGCACCGCCGCGGTCGGCGAGCGCCGAGCACCGCTTCGAGCGGGACGAACTCGATGCCGTACGCCGCCGGGGCGTACTGCTCACCCTCGCCGACGAGTTGGGCTTCCGGCTGCGCGCCGAGGAGCAGGTGGCCCGGGCCCTCACCCTCACCGTCCGCTACGCCGACCGCTCCGCCACCACCCGTACCCGCACGCTCCCCGAACCCACGGCCCACACCCCCGCGTTGGCCACCGTGGCCTACGCGCTGCACGACGCGCTGGCTCTCCAGCGGGCCCGGGTCCGCGAAGTTGCGCTTCGCGCTGAGGAGTTGACTACCACTGAGCTTGCCGCCCATCAGCTCTCGTTCGACGTAAGGGAGGAAAAAGCCCGCCGTGCGGAAGCGGCGGCCGATCGCGCCCGCCGTCGCTTCGGCCCCTACGCGGTCCGCCCGGCGGGCTCGGACCCGCCGCGGGCAGCCTGAGGGTGCCGCTGGCCGCCGTTCCGGACTGCGGGTGTGTTATGGCTGGTCGCGCAGTTCCCCGCGCCCCTTCGGGGCGCGGAAACTCCGCAGACGGAGGCTGTTGCCGACGACGAAGACGGAGGAGAAGGCCATTGCGGCGCCGGCGATCATGGGGCTGAGCAGGCCCGCTGCGGCGAGTGGGAGGGCGGCGACGTTGTAGGCGAAGGCCCAGAAGAGGTTGGACTTGATGGTGGCCAGGGTGCGCCGGGAGAGACGGATGGCATCGGCGGCCACGCGCAGGTCGCCCCGTACCAGGGTGAGATCGCCGGCCTCGATGGCCGCGTCGGTGCCGGTTCCCATCGCCAGGCCCAGATCGGCCTGGGCCAGCGCCGCCGCATCGTTGACGCCGTCACCGACCATCGCGACCGAACGCCCCTGCTCCTGGAGGCGCTTGACAACCTCGACCTTGTCCTCCGGCATGACCTCGGCGATCACGTCGTCGGGCTCGATGCCGACCTCGGCGGCCACCGACTCGGCGACGGTACGGTTGTCCCCGGTCAGCAGCACAGGCCGCAGACCCAGGCCGCGCAGCCGCCCGATGGCCTCGGCGCTGGTGGGCTTGACCGCGTCGGCGATCTCCAGCACGGCACGGGCCTGTCCGTCCCAGGCGACCGCGATGGCCGTACGGCCTGCCTTCTCGGCCTCCTGCCTGGCCGCCGCCAGTTCGGACGGCAGCTCCAGTGACCGGTCTGCGAGGAGCTTCTCGCGCCCTACCAGTACCGCGTGGCCCTCGATGAGGCCCTGGACGCCGAGCCCGGGAATGTTGGCGAAGTCCTCGGGGGCGGGCAGCGTGCCGTACTTGGCCGTGGCGCCCTTGGCCACGGCTTGGGCGATGGGGTGTTCGGAGGCGTTCTCCAGCGCGCCCGCCAGCCGCAGGGCCTCCTGTTGGGTGGTCCCGTCCGCGACGTGAACGTCGAGCAGGGTCATGGTGCCGGTGGTGACGGTGCCGGTCTTGTCCAGCACGATGGTGTCGGCTTTGCGGGTGTTCTCCAGCACCTCGGGTCCCTTGATCAGGATGCCGAGCTGGGCGCCGCGCCCGGTACCGACCATCAGCGCGGTCGGCGTGGCCAGGCCCAGCGCACACGGGCAGGCGATGATCAGCACCGCAACCGCCGCGGTGAAGGCGGCGCTCAGCCCCGCCCCGTTGCCCAGCCAGAAGCCGAGCGTGGCCAGCGCCAGACCGATCACCACGGGCACGAAGACCGCCGAGATACGGTCCGCCAGGCGCTGGGCGGCGGCCTTGCCGTTCTGGGCGTCCTCGACCAGCCGGGCCATCCGCGCCAGCTGGGTGTCGGACCCGACCCGGCCGGCCTCGACCACCAGCCGGCCGCCCGCGTTGAGCGTCGCGCCGGTGACATTGTCACCGGCGCCGACCTCCACCGGCACGGACTCACCGGTCAGCATCGAGGCGTCCACGGCCGAACTGCCCTCGACCACGACCCCGTCCGTGGCGATCTTCTCCCCGGGCCGGACCACGAAACGGTCGCCGACGGCCAGCTCCCCGGTGCCGATCAGCACCTCACGCCCGTCGCGCAGCACCGTGACTTCCTTGGCGCCCAGCTCCAGCAGCGCCGTGAGTGCGGCGCCGGCCTTCCGCTTGGAGCGGGCCTCGAAATACCGACCGGCCAGTATGAACGCGGTCACACCCGCGGCGGCCTCCAGGTAGATGTTCCCCGCACCGTCGCTCCGCCCGATCGTGAACTCGAAGGGATGCCTCATTCCGGGCATGCCCGCCGTGCCGAAGAACAGCGCCCACAGGGACCACAGCATCGCGGCCGAGGTGCCGAGCGAGATGAGGGTGTCCATGGTGGCCGCGCCATGCCGCGCATTCGTCCACGCCGCACGGTGAAAGGGCCAGGCACCCCAGACCACAACCGGCGCAGCCAGCGTGAGAGAGAGCCACTGCCAGTACTCGAACTGCAGGACCGGGACCATCGCCATCGCGATCACGGGCACGGAGAGAACCACCGAGCCGATCAGCCGCTGCCGCAGGAGGAGCAACTCCTCGTCCCGGACGCCCCCTTCGACGGCCGTGCCCGCACCGTCCTCCTCCGACCCCGACCCCGACCCCGACCCCGGCTCCGGCCCAGGTTCCCGGCGCCGCGGTTCGGGCGGGGCCGCCGTGTAGCCGGTGGCCTCGACGGTGGCGATCAGATCGGCGACCTGGACGCCCTCGTCCATGCTGACCTTGGCCTTCTCCGTCGCGTAGTTGACGCTCGCCGTGACGCCGTCCATCCGGTTGAGCTTCTTCTCGACACGGGCGGCGCAAGAGGCACAGGTCATGCCGCCGATCGCCAGCTCGACCTCCGTTCCGGCGGCCGGGCGACCGGCACCCGTGAACTCGGCGCCCGTGGTGCTCTCGGTGCTCTCATGCGTCGCGGACATGGTCCCTCCAGGTCAACAGTCTCGCGTGCCCACTCTGTCATACCCGCAAGGGGTATCGGTAGCGCACGAGTCATGTATACCCCCTAAGGGTATCGCTCGCAAAGCGTGTGCGGCCCGAGGAGGGTGCAGAGGGGGCAAGTGAGCAGAGTGCGCAATCCCCGCGTCACCCGCGCCGGATTTCGTTCGGTACAGCTACTGGTCAGCGACCCTACTCGCGCGTAAGTTGACCGCAATTCAACAACTCTGCTCCCACCACACCCCTCACCGCGCCAGGAGCCGTACATGAAGCTGAAGCTGTCAGCGTCGTCAGCGAAGCGCATACGCAGAGCAGCAGCCGCCGCTGCGGCCATGGCGATCGCCGGCGTGGCCCTGCCCGCCAGTGCCACAGCCGCCGCCCCGTCCGGGGGCGAGCGGCCGACCAGCGGCTGGAACGACTACTCCTGCAAGCCCTCGGCCGCCCATCCCCGCCCCGTCGTCCTGGCCCACGGGACCTTGGGCAACTCCGTGGACAACTGGCTCGGGTTCGCGCCCTACCTGGTCAAGCGCGGCTACTGCGTGTTCTCCCTGGACTACGGACAGCTGCCGGGCAAGCCGTTCTTCCACGGACTCGGCCCCATCGAGGACTCCGCCAAGCAACTGGACGCCTACGTCGACAAGGTGCTCGCCGCCACCGGCACCGACAAGGTCGACATCGTCGGCCACTCACAGGGCGGCGTGATGCCTCGCTACTACCTCAAGTTCCTCGGCGGCGCCTCGAAGGTGAACGCACTCGTCGGTATCGCACCCACCAACCACGGCACAACCCTCAGCGGGCTGACCAAGCTGGTCGACCATTTCCCGCCCGCCGGCGACGTGGTCGAGGAGGTGGGCCCGTCGCTGCTCCAGCAGAAGGAGGGCTCCGACTTCATCAAGAAGCTCAACGAGGGCGGCGACACGGTGCCCGGCGTCAAGTACACCGTGATCGCCACCAAATACGACCAGGTCGCCACGCCCTACAAGACCGGGTTCCTCGACGGCCCGAACGTGAAGAACGTGACGGTCCAGGACCTGTGTCCGGTCGACATCTCCGAGCACGTGGCCATCGCGCTCGTCGACCGGGTGGCATGGCACGAGACGGCGAACGCGCTCGACCCGGCCCACGCCACCCCCACCACCTGCCTCTCCTGAGGACAGGTGGCTGCTTTCGAGGCTCAGCCCTCGGTGTAGATCTTCTCGGCGTACTTCGGGCCGTAGTACTCCTCCAGGAACTCCAGGGAGTCCTCGGTCCGGTCGAGGGCCTTGGCCAGCCGGGCGCGGTTCGGCAGTGCGTCCGGCTGCCAGGTTTCCGGCTGCCAGGTGCCGGAGCGAAGGAACGCCTTGGAGCAGTGGTGGAAGATCTCGTCGATCTCCACCACCAGTGCCAGCTTGGGGCGGTTGCGCCGCGCCACCATCTCGTCGAAGAACGGCGCCTCGCGCACGATCCGCGCCCGTCCGTTGATCCGGAGGGTGTCGCCGCGGCCCGGCAGGAAGAAGATGAGGCCGACGTGCGGGTTGGCCAGGACGTTGCGCAGCCCGTCGATGCGCTTGTTGCCCGGCCGGTCGGGGAGGGCGATCGTACGGTCGTCCAGAACCTTGGTGAAGCCGGGCGGGTCGCCCTTGGGGGAGACGTCGCAGCTTCCGTCGGCCGCCGATGTGGCGACGAGGCAGAGCGGTGAACGGGCCAGCCATTCGCGGTCCAACTGATGCAGCGTGGTGCGGGACTTGTTCACCGCGTGGGAGGCCGGTTCTCCGACGAGGGCGCGCAGCTCCTCCTCGCTGGTGACCTCCACCATGGCTCTCGCCGCTTCGGCCGCTTCCGTTGCCGTCATGAGCACTCCGCTCTGTCGCCGCT
This sequence comes from Streptomyces sp. 3N207, assembly GCF_052246355.1. Classification (NCBI taxonomy): domain Bacteria; kingdom Bacillati; phylum Actinomycetota; class Actinomycetes; order Kitasatosporales; family Streptomycetaceae; genus Streptomyces; species Streptomyces sp. 3N207. Next base: position 66,122 of record NZ_JBQQBV010000011.1, read on the forward strand.
GTACGGGGAACGAGCGTACGACGCCGCTTTCCCCGGTGCGACGGGGAAAGCGGCGCCGACCGCGGCGGGTTCCGGTCAGCCGCGGGACTTGGTGGCCCGGCGGCGGGCCGTGGCGAACAGCACCCCGGCACCCGCCGCGAGCACGGCGGCGCCGCCGATGGCGAGCGGTGCGGTGTTGTCGTCGCTGCCGGTCTCAGCAAGCTTTGTCTTGTCCGAACCGCCGTTGGGCACAGGCGCGTTGGCGGAGTTGTCGCTCTTGTCGGCATCGGGCGTCTCGCTGTCGTGCTGCGCGCCCTGGTGCCCGGCGGGGTGCTGGTCGCCGCCGTGGCCGTTGTGGTCCACGGTCGACTTGTCCATGCCCGCCTTGATGTCCCGCTCGTCCGGGGCTTCGGGCGCCTGGGCAGACGCTGCCCCGCCGCCGAAGGTCACGTCCGAGCAGGTGTAGAACGCCTCGGGGCTGTCCGAGCGCTGCCAGATGCTGTAGATCAGGTGGCGTCCCGACTTCTTCGGCACGGTGCCGTCGATGACGTAACTGCCGTCTTTCAGCGTCGGGTTGGTGACCTTGGCGAACGGCTTGGACTCCAGGTCGGACCACTTGAGCGGCTTGGCCGGGTCGTAGCCGTCCTTGGTGACGTACAGCTCGAAGGTGCCCTTGTGCGGCGCCGTGGCCTTGTACCGGAAGGTGTGCTGCCCCGGCTTCATCGCGGTGGCGGGCCAGTCCGCGCGGGGCAGGTCCAGCCCCTTGTACTTGTCGCGGCCCGCGCTGCACAGCTTTCCGTCCGGGATGATCTCCTTGTGCTTGCCCGCGGCGTCGGGGATGTTGACCTCGTTCCAGTCGTAGAACGCCTGGGTCCCGCCGGCGGCGACCGCGGCCTTGCACGCCGCCGACTTCGGGCTCTCGGGTCCCTCGGCGAAACAGGCGGAGACCCGGCTGACGGGGTCCTCCATGGAACCGTGCGCGGCGGCGGGGGTGGCCGCCACCGTGGTGAGCACGAGCGGGGCGAAGCCCAGCGCGACGATCCCTGCGGCCGTGCGGCGAACGGTCATGTGAAGGCTCCTCGTGACGGGGACGTATTGCCACGCGGACGTGGCGAGTGGGGGCCCGGGACGGGCTCGGGACGGCACCGCCTCCCCAGCGGCCCGGCCGAACCCGCCCCGGCGACCAGCACGTTAGCCACGTTGGAGGCTCAGAATCGCCCTACAGCGGCTTCTGAGGCGATCTTTAGGATTCGCTTAAGGAGCGACTAAGCGCCCGAACAGGCTCGGGCTGCGGAGACCCGCCGCGCCGGACGCGCGGCCAGCGCGAGCGCCCCCAGCACGGCGGTCAGCAACAGCCCCGCCCGCAGCCCGTACGCACCGGCGACCGCACCCACGGCACCGGGACCGACGAGGGTGCCCAGACCGAGGAAGAACACGGTCCCGCTGAACCCCGTCGAGGGCTGCTCCGGAAAGACCCGGTGGCTCCATACGGCCAGCAGCCCGGAACCCGCCATGAAGCAGGGGCCGTAGAGCACCGCCGAGCCCAGCACGGCAGGCAGCGAGCCCGGGGCCAGCCCCAGCAGCGCGACGGCGCACGACATGCCCGCGAACAACCCCGCCTGCACCCTGCGCAGCCCGTGCCGGACTATCGCGTGCCCGGTCAGCACCCCCGCCGTGCCCGCCAACCCCATCACCGTCCAGAACAGCGGAGAGAGCGGACTGTGCGCGCCGACGGCCGAGGTGACCGCCTCCACCGCGAACGCCCAGTACACGGCGCCGACAAGGCCGTACAGCAGCGCCGTTGCGAACAGCGGCACTGCGGCCCGCCGGGCGAACCGGCGCAGCCCGCGCGGCGCCGTCCCGTTCCGCGCGTACGGCGCGTCCGCGGGACGTGGCACATGCGGCCCGCTGGGCAGTACGCGCGCGTTGGCGAGGGTGGTGGCCAGTGACAGCACGGCGAACACCAGCCAGGCGAACCGCCATCCGGTGCCCCGCGCGGCCAGCGCGAGGGGCCCCGCGACGGCGACGCCGAACGCGGTGCCTGTCGCTATCGCGCCGGTCACCCGCTCACGCAGCGCGGGCGGCACGACCCGGTCGACCGCGTCCGAGTACGGCGCCCACGCCCACCCCGAACTGCTGCCCGCCAGCACCAGCCCCGCCGTCAGCGTGCCCGGACCGGTGGCGAGGGCGACCAAGGCGGTACCCACCGTCGCGCACATCCCGCCCACCACCACCAGCGGCCGCGGTCCGAAGCGCGCCACCAGCCCGCCGACCAGCAGCAGTGCCACCAGATAGCCGGCGTACGAGGCGCTGCCGACGAGGCCGACGAGCGAGACCGACAGACCGAAGTGCTCCCGGAACTCGGGCAGGAACAGCCCGTATCCGTAGCGCGCGAACCCGAACGTGACGGCGATCGCCGCCATGCCCGTCAGCCCGAGCCGCCAGTGCGGTGCAAGACCGGAGCGGGACGGCGGGGAGGGGAGCCGCGGGGGAGCGGGGACCGGACGGATCGAATGCATGACTCCACCCTCGAAGCCCTGCGCCGACGCCACCACTGGCGCAAATGACAGACAGCCGTATATTTGCGCCATGAACGCAGACGCTGCCACGGGCACCCCGCCGGTCCGGGTCGCGGTCGTCGTGCTGGAGGAGATCGCACTCTTCGAACTCGCCGTCCCCACGGCCGTCTTCCAGTCCCCGGGCTACGAACTGACCCTGTGCGCCGAGTCCGAGGGCGGCTGGGGGCACCTACTGGCCGGCAGCCGGGGGATGGCCGGCGGGCTGCGGCTGGTGGTCGAGCGGGGCCTGGAAGCGCTCGCCGAGGCGGACACCGTGGTCGTCCCGGCCTGTGTGCTCGGCTCCTACGTGCCGTCCCGCGCCCTGCTGGAGGCGTTGCGCGCCGCGCACGCCCGGGGAGCGCGCCTGGTATCCCTGTGCTCCGGTGCGTTCGTACTGGCTGCCGCCGGGCTGCTGGACGGGCGCACGGTGGCCACCCACTGGATGTACGCGGACCAGCTGCGGCGGCTGTATCCGCGGGTGCGGGTGGACGAGCACTCGCTCTACGTGGACGACGGCGACGTGCTCACCAGCGCGGGCACCGCAGCCGCCATCGATCTGTGTCTGCACATCGTCCGCGTCGATCACGGCTCCGCTGCCGCCGCCGCTGTCGGGCGCCGGATGGTCGTGGCGCCGCACCGGGAGGGCGGCCAGGCCCAGTACGTGCCCGCGCCTGACGTGCCCGCCGCTCGGGCCGGCGGACTGGCACCCGTGCTCGACTGGTCGCTGGCCCGGTTGCACGAGCCCCTCACCATCGGCGAGCTCGCCGCCCGTGCGGGGATGAGCACCCGCACCTTCGGCCGGTACTTCGTACGGGAGACCGGCGTCACCCCGCTCAAGTGGCTCAACCAGCAGCGCCTCGCCCGGGCCCGCGAACTGCTGGAGACCACCGACCTGCCGGTCGACTCGGTCGCCGAGCGCACCGGCATGGGTTCGGGCGACGTACTGCGGCAGCACTTCCGCCGCGCTCTGGGCACCACGCCGGCCGCCTATCGCCGGACGTTCCGGCAGCGCGGAGCAGCGTGACCGGAGGCGCGTGACCGGAGGCGCGGGTTCCAGCAGAGGGGAACCGCTAGCTGTGGTTATGCGTTTTTCTCCCTGAACGCCCCGCCTGACCGCACGTGCGCACAGCGGAGCAGGTACAGGACGAACGCGACAAGCAGGGCGACGAGTCGAAGGGAGGGAGCGCGGCCGTGAATCTGCTGGATCTGCTCCTGATCTTCGCAGCGCTCGCCTACGCCGGTTCCGGATACCGCCGGGGACTGGTCGCCGGCCTGGTTTCGCTGGCCGGTTTCGTGGGGGGCGCGGTCCTCGGCGTCTGGCTGCTGCCGTTCGTCCTCGACCTCGCGGAGCGCGGCACGACCACCGCCACCGTCCTCGCGCTGCTGACCGTGCTGGCGCCCGCGCTCGCCGGGCACGCGCTGGCCTCCCCGCTCGGCTGGCGGATACGCGAGGCGCTCAGCCGCACCCCCGCGCGCTGGGTGGACGGAGCGGGCGGTGCCCTCGTCAACATCGTCGCCGTGCTCGTCGTCGGGTGGGTGGCGGGCAGCGCGCTCGCCGCTTCGCCCTCGCCCGCGCTCAACCAGGCCATAAGGGGCTCCTCCCTGCTGGAGGGCGTGCACGAGCGGATGCCCTCCAGCGCCGCGACGTGGTTCAACCGCGCAACCGGCGCGCTCACCACTGCCGGCTTCCCACCCGTCTTCAATCCCTTCGAGCAGGAGCCGGGCGCCTCGGTGCCCCAGCCGTCGGGCGACGCCGTCACCAGGGCGGCGACGGCCGCAGCCCAGCGCAGCACGGTCAAGGTCGAGGGCGTCGCCGACGTGGACGGCGGCGAACAGGGGCAGGAGGGCAGCGGCTTCGTCTACGCCCGCGGCCATGTGATGACCAACGCGCACGTCGTCGCCGGCGTCGACGCGCCGACCGTCCGGGTCGGCGGCGTCGGACGCCCGTACGCGGCGAAGGTCGTCCTCTTCGACCCCGAGAAGGACATCGCCGTCCTCGATGTGCCGGGTCTGACCGCGCCCGCGCTGCACTTCGCAGGCGACGCCGGCCGGGGCGACCAGGGAGTGGTCGCCGGCTACCCGGAGAACGGCGGTCTGGACCTGCGAGCGGCAGCCGTGGCCGCGCGCACCCCGGCGCGGGGCCAGGACATCTACGGCGGTGCGCTGACCACCCGCGACATCTACGCCATACGCTCACAGATCCGGCCGGGCAACTCCGGCGGCCCGCTGCTGACGCCCGGCGGCCGGGTGTACGGCGTCGTGTTCGCCCGCTCCACCACGGACGCCGGAACCGGATACGCGCTCACGGCCGACCAGGTACGGGACGCCGCACGGCAGGCCGCGGATTCCACCGTCGCCGTGGACACCGGGAACCGTTCGGCGCTGTGACACCGGGCCGCGGGCCCCTCACAGCTGTTTGATGCAGCGCCACTCCGTGGCGACCTCCGCATAGCCCAGCCGCCGGTTGACGGCCAGCATCGGCGCGTTGGTCGCGTCGTTGCCGGTGTACGCGTGGGCATAACCGGCGGCGCGGGCACGGCGCAGCGCGGCCAGCTTTGCCAGCCGCGCCAGCCCCCGGCCCCGGAAGGTGCGCCGGGTGCCCGTCATCGCCGACCAGTAGCGCTCCACCCCGTCCGTCTGCGCGACGCTGTACGCCGCGACCTGGCCGTCCACCAGCACCACACTGCTGAGCTCCAGGTCCCAGTCGGGCCGCTGCCAGTTGTGCCGCAGCCACTCGTCGTACGGGGTGCGGCCCACGCTCACATCGCCCGGCTCGTCCGCTGCGCACTCCACGTCCGCCTCGTACAGCGGCCGCAGGTCCTCGGCGAACTCGGCGACCCGGTGCAGGGTGACGCCCGCGGGCAGCGGTTCGGGCAGCCGGGGCAGGGCCCCACGGCGCAGATCGAGCCCGAGGAAGCGGGCCTGCCGGGAGCGGGCGTAACCGCGGCGCCCGGCGAAGCCTCCGGCCCGGTCGTCGCCGGCCACCCAGCTGTGCACCCGCCGCACGCCGATCCCCGCCAGATACGCCTCACCCGCGGCCACCAGCGCCGAGCCCACCCCCTGGCCGGACGTCCCGGGCGGAACCGCCGTGTGCAGAAAACCCTGCCCCGGCTCGGTGCTCCCCGCGACCAGTCCCGCGTCCGCGCAGCCGGCGACCGTACCGTCCGGCCGTTCGGCGACGATCCAGCGCAGCCGCTGCCCGGCCGGGGCGTGCGCCACCTCCCAGCCGAGCGTCTCGGCGGTGCAGACGAGATACGGGACGGTCGCGCGGCGGACAATGGCGACGGCCTCGGCGTCCCGCGGATCGTCGGCGCGCAGGGCGCGGACTGTGAGCGTCATGGCGCGGAGGCTACGTCGGCCGTGCGGCGCGCCGCTTCCCGTTTTCCCCAGGTGGGGGAGAATCGCCCCCGTAAGCCCCTCGCTCCCCGGAGGACCCGTGCCGCGGAACCCAACGAACGCCCTCAGCATCACCCTCGACGCCGACGCGCCGGAGGCGCCGTACGAGCAGGTGCGGGCGCGCATCGCCGCGCTCGCGCGTGGCGGCGACCTGCCCACGGGCTACAAGCTCCCGACCGTGCGGGGTCTCGCGGAGGAGCTGGGACTTGCGGCGAACACGGTCGCCAAGGCGTACCGCGCGCTGGAGACCGACGGCGTCATCGAGACCAGGGGCCGCAACGGGACCTTCATCGCCGCCGCCGGGGGTGTCACCGAGCGCGAACTGGCCGAGGCCGCACAGACCTTCGCGGCCCGGGCCCGGCGGCTGGGCGCCGACCAGGAGGCCGCACTGGCCGCCGCCCGGGATGCGCTACGCGCGCAGTACGGCGCGTAGCGCTCCCCCGATCCGCGCTCCCCCGATCTCCGGCAGGCGGGCCCGGTCCGGCAGTTGTTCCGGACCCGGCAGGGCCCGATCTCCGGCAGGCGGTTCGGCGTCAGAGGCGGGCCGCCGCCATGGTGGTCGTGGTACGGAAAGCCGCCACCGGGGCGTGCGCCAGGGTGCCCATCTCCGCCCAGCGGATCACGGTGACCTTGGCGCCCTTGCGCACCACCGCGAACAGGTTCACGCCGTGCTCGGACTCCGGTGGCGCGGTGTGCACGCCGTAGATGTGCGCGCTGTCCCCCGTGTCGACGGTGCCGTAGTCGTCCCAGGAGGCCGTGCTGCCGGGGTTGTCCCGCAGCCAGTCGGCCGCACAGTTCGCCGCGCGCTTCTCCAGCTTGGCCGCCAGCTTGCCGGCCGCCTTCGGGGACGCGGCCTTGACGCTGACCTGGGAGGCGTGGGTGTCGTAGTCGGTGCCGAAGAGCCGGTGGTAGGTGCCGGCGGTGTTCGGGATCGCACCGGTCATGCAGAAGGGCTCCGGGTCCGGCAGGCCCTTGCTGACCGGGCCCTCGGACCACGGCGATGTCGCGTGCGGGGGCAGGTCGTCGGCGGTCAGGAAACCGGGAGCCGTGGTCCGGGGCGGGGCCGCGGTGGCGGTGGCCGCCGCGGCGGTGAGCAGGGCGACGGTCGCGGCGGCGGTGACGGTGGCCGTGCCGGCGATGGAGCGAGAGCGCATGTGCGGGTCCTCCCCCTGAACGGGCTTTTGCCGGAACAGACCCTCGAACGCGGCCGATGGTTGTCCGGAAGGGCCCCCGCCGGTCACAGCTGAGGGGCTCCCGCCGGTCACAGATACAGGCCCGAGCTCTCCCGCTCCTGGTGGGGGACGTCGGCGGGGCGCTTGCCCTTTTTGAGGGCGTAGAGCTCCGCCAGGGTGGCACCGTCGCGCCCGATGCCCTCCTCGGTGCCGAGCCAGGCGACGGACTCCGCGCGGCTGAGCGAGCCCACCTCGATCCGGGCAAGACAGCGCCCGGGCCGGACCACGGCCGGGTGCAGCCGCTCCAGGTCCTCGTTCGTGGTGACTCCCACCAGCACGTTGCGGCCCTGGCCGAGCAGTCCGTCGGTGAGGTTCAGCAGCCGGGAGAGCGCCTGCCCCGCCGCGTACTTGGCCTCCCCGCGGATCAGTTCGTCGCAGTCCTCCAGAAGCAGCAGCCGCCAGCGGCCGGACTCCGGGTCGGAGTCGTCCGCACCGATGGCGATGTCCATCAGGTAGCCGATGTTGTTGAACAGGTGCTCGGGGTCGAGGACGCAGTCGACCTGGCACCAGTTGCTCCAGGAGCGGGCCAGCGTGCGCAGCGCCGAGGTCTTGCCGGTGCCGGGCGGGCCGTGCAGCAGCAGGAGGCGCCCGGAGATCTCGTCAGGGGTGACCTTCATCAGGTCGTCCATGGCGGTGGCCACCCGCGAGGTGTAGTTCTGCCGCACATCGGCCCAGGACCCGGCGCTGATCGTGCGGGAGGTGCGGCGCGGGCCGCGCATGGGGGAGTGGTACCAGAAACCCATGGAGACCTGGTCCTCCTGGGGCTCGGGCTCGTCCTCCGCGCCGTCCACTGCCTGCTTCAGCCGCTGTTCGGCCAGTTCGTCGGTGACCGCCGTGACCGTGACCTCGGCGCCCCGGTTCCAGCGCGAGACCCGTACCGTCCAGCCGTCCCCCTCGGCGAGCACCGAGCCGGAGTTGTCGTCCTTGGCCTCGCGCAGTACCTGCGCGCCCGGCGGCAGCAGGGTGTGCCCCTTCTTGATGCGGTCGACGGTGTGGCTGCGCGAGTACGGCTGTTCCCCCAGGGTGAAACGGCCCAGGAAGAGGGCGTCGATGATGTCGCCTGCGGAGTCGCTGTCGTCGATGTGCAGCCGGGAGGCCACCGCCCGCTCGGGCGGGGTCGCAGCCTGCGGCGCGGCCTGGTCGGGGCTCGGGACAGGGGTGGTCGGGGGCGTCGTCGGGGTCTCGGAAGCCAGGGCCGCACTCCTGTCATCGGGTCGGCGGTCGGTACACATGACCGCCATGATCCGGCATGATGGCTCCACTCGCACGCGGGTTTCGCGGCGTGCCACCCGCGCACCTGGAGATGCTGTCCGCCCCCTGTGTGCACCGGTCGGCTTTCGAACTCCGGCCGATGTGTCCGTATTTGCGGCGTTTCCCGGGGTGCCCGGCAGGTGCCGGGACGGCGTACCGTGTTCCTCAACAGCCTTGTGGGGCAGGTGAATGCTGTGGCCGGGATACACGCGTGTCGTAGTCGGGAGATAGGGTTACTCTGCCCGGGCCGGGTGCCCTCGTACGGGTGGGGAGTGACATGGAACAGATAACAGTCGGCAGCAGGGCGCGGGTGCCCGCGATCAAATGCGGTACCGGCGCGACGAGTTCGCGCCTCGACCGGCACCTCTCCGTGCTCGCAGGTCCCGCCGTCCCACAGGGCGAGGCGGAGGACGCGACGACGCTGATGCGGGAGATCACGCAGCGCGACGCGGTGCGGAGCCGGGCGAGCAACCGCGGCGCGCGGGTCTCGCTCTTCGCCCCGCTGCGCAAGCTGCGCCGTACCCTCTTCGGCGGCCGCGGCTGAAGACGGCCGCCGGACTGTCCCTCTGCGGGATCCCGCGGAGTGCGGAATCCCCGCGGATTCCGGCAGACCGGCCCGGCGGCCGTTCCCCTTGCCCCTTTGCCACCCGGCCCGGTGGCGTCAGCTGTGCAGTACGTCCGGCCCGTCAGTCCGTCACGTTCTCCAGCGTGACGGAGAAGGCGAAGCGATCGCCCCGGTAGTGGATACGCACCACGTCCACCACCCGTTCCTCCCCGTCGTAGGTCACTCCCGTGTAGTGCAGGATCGGGCTCAGCAGCGGAACCTCCAGCAGCCGGGCCGTCTCCGGATCGGCCAGCCGCGCCTCCACCGTGTCCGTGATCCTGCTGATGCGCACCCCCACGCGATCCCGCAGTACCTTCGTCATCGGCCAGCCGCGGCGCAGATCCGCCGGGTCGATGTGCTCGGCCACGTCCGGGCGGATCAGGTTGAGCGCCCAGTTGGTCGGCTCGCCGCTCTCCCGCTCGCAGCGCAGCCTGCGGTAGGCCATCGCCTCGCTCCGACCCGGGAAGTGCTCCGCCAGCTCGGCGGGGACCGGCTCCGGGCCGTGGCCCAGCAGCGTGGTGGGCTCTCCGGACTGCTGGGCCACGATCGTGTCCACCGAACCCAGCAGCCGCACCGGACGGGAGCGGCGTGCGTCCGGCTCGATGAAGGTGCCACGCCGCCGGTGTCTGCTGATCAGCCCCTCCGCCTCCAGCTCCTTGAGCGCCTGCCGCATGGTCAGCACGCTGACCCCGTAGTGTCCGGCCAGCTGGTCCTCGGGCGGCAGCCGGTCCGGTGCCTGTGGCGGGCGGCCCAGTATGGAGGCGCGGAGCGACTGCGAGACCTGGTACCAGAGCGGCAGCTTCCGGTTCAGTTCGACGGAATCCGGGGTGAACAGCGGCGTCATGGGACGTGCCTCCACAGGTGAGGTCGGCGCCGGGGGTTTCAGGGGGCCGGGAAATGGCGCTCAAGACCCTGCCACACCGCGTCGTAGTCCGACTGCAGATGGGCAGCGCCGGCCGCCTGCTCCGTGAGCGAGACGGGCCAGCGGGTCTCGAACATGAACGCCAGTCCGTCGTCGACCTTCTGCGGCTTCAGCTCGGCGGCCGACGCCCGCTCGAAGGTCTCCCGGTCGGGACCGTGCGCCGACATCATGTTGTGCAGCGAGCCGCCACCGGGGAGGAAACCCTCGGCCTTGGCGTCATAGGCGCCCTCGATCAGGCCCATGTACTCGCTCATCACGTTCCGGTGGAAGTACGGCGGCCGGAAGGTGTCCTCGCCCACCAGCCAGCGGGGCGCGAAGACCACGAAGTCCACGTTCGCCAGCCCCGGGGTGTCCGACGGCGAGGTCAGTACGGTGAAGATCGACGGGTCCGGGTGGTCGTAGCTGATGGTGCCCAGCACATTGAAGCGCCGCAGGTCGTAGACGTAGGGCAGATGATTGCCGTGCCAGGCCACGACATCCAGCGGTGAGTGGTCGTAGACGGCGCTCCAGAGATTCCCGCAGAACTTGTTGACGACCTCGACCGGGCCCTCCACGTCCTCGTACGCGGCCGTGGGCGCCAGGAAGTCCCGGGCGTTGGCCAGTCCGTTGGCGCCGATCGGCCCCAGATCGGGCAGGGTGAAGGGGCGCCCGTAGTTCTCGCAGACATAGCCGCGCGCGCTCTCCTCCAGCAGCTCGACGCGGAAGCGCACCCCGCGCGGGATCAGCGCCACCTGGCTCGGCTCGACCCGCAGCAGCCCGAACTCGGTGCGCAGCAGCAGCCCGCCGCGCTCGGGGACGATCAGCAGTTCGCCGTCGGCGTCGCTGAAGACCCGGTCGGTCATCGACGCGTCGGCGGAGTACAGATGGACGGCCATGCCGCAGCGCTGCCGCGTATCGCCGTTGCCGCCCAGCGTCCACAGGCCCGCCAGGAAGTCGGTGCCCGCGGGTGCTTCGGGCGGCGGGCCCCAGCGCAGCCGATTCGGGTCGGGGATGGTCTCCTCGAAGGGCGCGCCGCGCAGCCCGCCGTTGTCGGTGCGCAGGAAGCGGGGGTGCGCTGCCGAGGGGCGGATCCGGTAGAGCCACGAGCGGCGGTTGTGCGCCCGGGGTTCGGTGAAGGCGCTGCCGCTCAACTGCTCCGCGTACAGGCCGAGGGGCGCGCGCTGGGGGGAGTTACGTCCGACGGGCAGCGCCCCCGGCTCGGCCTCACTGCTGTGCTCGTTGCCGAAGCCGGACAGATAGCTCAGGCGCGCGGCCGTCTTGCGTGCCTGCTCCCGTGCCCGGTCGGTGGAGGTGCTGGTCGTGCTGGTGGTGCTGTCGGTGCCCTGGCCCATCGCCAACTCCCGCCGCCTCATGAATTCCTCTGCAGGACCATAGGAATAACGAAGGCCCCCGTCAACGCACCACGCGTCCGGGTCCCCGGCGCACCACGCGCGCGAGCCCGCGCCCCGCACACCCGGCTGCGCCGCCGCCCGCACGGTGATCCAGGGCACTCGGAGGCCGTGCTGACACCTTGCTGACCCGACAGTAGGTTTGCCCTCATGAAGGCACACGACGGCATGTACATCGACGGCGCCTGGCGCCCCGCAGCGGGCACCGGGACGATCGAGGTCACCAACCCCGCCGACGGAACCCTCCTTGCCACCGTCCCCGCGGGCGGCCCCGAGGACGTCGAGGCGGCCGTGCGCGCCGCCCGCGCCGCGCTGCCCGGCTGGGCCGCCACCCCGCCCGCCGAGCGCGCCGCGCGCCTCGAAGCCCTCCAGCAGATCCTGGCCGACCGGCGCGAGGAGATCGCCGAGACCATCACCGCCGAGCTCGGCTCGCCGCTCACCTTCTCGCAGAAGGTGCACGCCGCCGTGCCGATCGCGGTCTGCGCCGGCTACGCCGAGCTGGCCGCCGAGTACGCCTTCGAGGAGCAGACGGGCAACTCCCGGGTGCTGCGCGAGCCGGTCGGCGTCGTCGGTGCCATCACACCGTGGAACTATCCGCTGCACCAGATCGTCGCCAAGGCCGCCCCGGCGTTCGCCGCCGGCTGCACCATGGTGCTCAAGCCCGCCGAGGACACCCCGCTGGTGGCCCAGTTGTTCGCGGAGGCCGTCCACGAGGCGGGCGTGCCCGCGGGTGTCTTCAACCTCGTCACCGGGCTCGGGCCGGTCGCCGGGCAGGCACTGGCCGAGCACGACGGCATCGATCTGCTCTCCTTCACCGGCTCCACCGCCGTCGGCCGCCGGATAGGCGCGGTGGCTGCGTCCGGTGTCAAGCGCGTCGCACTGGAGCTCGGCGGCAAGTCGGCCAACGTCATCCTCCCCGGCGCCGACCTGAAGAAGGCCGTCAAGGTCGGCGTCGCCAATGTGATGGCCAACTCCGGCCAGACGTGCAGCGCCTGGACCCGGATGCTGGTGGATGCCGAGCGCTACGACGAGGCCGTACGGCTCGCCGCCGAAGCCGCGGCCAAGTACGTCGCCGGGGACCCTCCCCCGGCCTCCGGCCGGGAGGTGCCCCCGGAGAAGACCACCCGCATCGGCCCCGTCGTCAACGCCGAGCAGCGCGAGCGCGTCACCGGCTACATCAGGCGCGGCCAGGAGGAGGGCGCCCGGCTCGTGGTGGGCGGCGCCGAGCCTCCCCAGGGCCAGGAGCGCGGCCACTATGTGCGGCCGACCGTCTTCGCCGATGTCACGCCGGAGATGACCATCGCCCAGGAGGAGATCTTCGGCCCCGTGCTGGCCATCCTCAAGTACGAGGACACCGAGGACGCGCTGCGCATAGCCAACGGCACCGTCTACGGCCTGGCGGGCGCCGTGTGGTCCGAGAACGAGGAGGAGGCCGTCGCCTTCGCGCGCCGGATGGAGACCGGACAGGTCGACATCAACGGCGGCCGGTTCAACCCCCTCGCGCCCTTCGGCGGATACAAGCAGTCGGGCGTCGGGCGGGAGCTGGGGATCCACGGCCTGGAGGAATACCTGCAGACCAAGTCCCTCCAGCTCTGACGTCTCATCCCTACGGCCGAGGCCACCCCCCGTCCCCGCACGCCGCTTGGAGCTCGCATGGTTCGCGCCGCCGTACTGCCCGCCGTCTCGGCACCGCTGGAGGTCACCTCGATAGCCCTGCCGCAACCCGGTCCCGGCCAGGTGCGGGTGCGGCTCGCCGCGGCCGGGGTCTGTCACTCCGACCTCTCCCTCGCCAACGGCACCCTGCGCCAGCCCGTACCGGCCGTCCTCGGGCACGAGGGCGCAGGCACCGTCGTCGCCGTGGGGGAGGAGGTGCTGGATGTCGCGCCCGGTGACCGTGTCGTGCTCAACTGGGCGCCGAACTGCGGCGAGTGCCACTTCTGCGCCCAGCTGTCCGAACCCTGGCTGTGCACCCGCGCCAACGAGGCCACCACCACGCCCTACGCGAGCACCCGCAGCGGCGACGGCCTCTATCCCGGGCTGAGCGTCGCCGCGTTCGCCGAGGAGACGGTCGTCCCCCGGCGCGCGGTCCTCCCGCTGCCGCCCGGAGTGCCGCTGGAGGACGCGGCGCTGCTGGGCTGCGCCATGCTCACCGGGTACGGCGCCGTGCACCACAGCGCCCGGGTGCGGGTGGGGGAGTCGGTCGCCGTGTACGGCGTGGGCGGGGTGGGCCTGGCCACGTTGCAGTCGGCCCGGCTGGCGGGCGCCGGACAGATCATCGCGGTGGACGTCTCCGCGGAGAAGGAGGAGATGGCGCGGGCCGCAGGCGCCACGGACTTCGTCGTGGCCGGCGAGAAGACCGCCAAGGTGGTGCGCGCACTGACGGAGGGCGGATACGGGGCCGACGTGGCCATCGAGTGCGTGGGCCGCGCGGAGACCGTCCGGGCGGCCTGGGACTCCACCAGGCGGGGCGGGCGTACGACCGTCGTCGGTATCGGCGGCAAGGACGAGCGCGTCTCGTTCTCCGCGCTGGAGATCTTCCACTTCGCGCGGGGGCTGCGCGGCTGCGTGTACGGGGACTCCGACCCGGCCCGGGACGTTCCGGTGCTGGCCCAGCACGTGCGGGACGGGCGGCTGGAGCTCGGGGCGCTGGTCACCGAGCGGGTGGGGCTGGAGGGGGTCGGCGACGCCTTCGCCGCGATGCGGGCCGGGCGGGGCGGGCGCACGCTGTTGGTGTTCTGAGCAGGCGCAGCCCCGGCCAGGGGCTGGGGGCTAAGCAGCCGCTCAGCGCACAGTAAGCTGGCCGGATGACGACGGGCGAGATCGACGAATCGTTTGGCGGCGTCACCCCGGATGCCGCCCGCCGCCTTCTCCTGGGCGCCGTCCAGGCGTTCGCGGAGCGGGGTTTCCACGCCACCACCACCCGCGACATCGCCGGGCGTGCCGGGATGAGCCCTGCGGCGCTCTACATCCATTACAAGACCAAGGAAGAACTGCTCTTCCATATCAGCAGGGTCGGTCACGAGTGCTCCGTGGCGGTGCTGGAGAAGGCCGTCGAGGGCGCCGCCGACAGTGCGCAGCGCCTCGCCCGCGCCGTCCGCGCGTTCGTGCGCTGGCACGCGGAGCACCACACCACGGCCCGCGTCGTCCAGTACGAACTCGCAGCACTCGGCGAGGAGCACTATGCCCGGATCGTGGTGCTGCGCCGCCGCAGCGAGGAGATTCTGCGCGGGGTCCTCGAAGAGGGCGTCGCCGCGGGCGAGTTCGACATCCCGGATATCCGTGGCACGGCGCTCGCGGTGATGTCGCTGTGCATCGACGTCGCCCGCTGGTTCAGCCCGGAAGGCCGCAGGACGCCCGACGAGATCGGCGAGCTGTACGCCGATCTCGCCCTGCGGATGGCGGGCCACCGGGCCGTCGGCGTCACCAGTAGTAGCGGCTGAGGCTCTCCGCGACGCACACCGGCTTGTCGCCGCCCTCCAGTTCCACGGTCACCTGCGCGGCGACCTGAACTCCGCCGTCCGACGTCTCGTTGACGTCGGCCAGGGTCGCCCGGGCGCGCAGCCGGGAGCCGACGGGCACGGGGGCCGGGAAGCGCACCTTGTTGGTGCCGTAGTTGACGCCCATCCTCATGCCCTCGACGCGCAGGATTTGCGGGACGAGGGCGGGCAGCAGCGACAGCGTCAGATAGCCGTGCGCGATGGTGCTGCCGAAGGGGCCCTCGGCAGCGCGCTCCGGGTCCACGTGGATCCACTGGTGGTCACCCGTCGCGTCGGCGAACAGGTCGATCCGCTTCTGGTCCACCTCCAGCCAGTCGCTGTGGCCCAGTTCCTGGCCGACCGCGGCGCGCAGCTCGTCGGCCGAGGTGAAGACCCGGGGTTCCGCCATGCGAATGTTCCTCCTATGCGGGGTGCCATGGAGCAGGCGCCGACGCGGAAGAGAGGGCTTCGGCTAAGCGACTGCTCAGCAGGTGCCGTCAGCATGCCAGGAGCCTGCGGCGCTGCGCCACCCCCAACTCGTGCCCGGCACGTATGCGCGGGGCGCGGCAGCCCGCCGTAGGGGTTGCGTCCGGCGGCCGTGTGCAGGCTCTTTGTGGTTGATCGCGCAGTTCCCCGCGCCCCATCGGGCTTGGTCTCAGCCCTGGGAGGGGAGTGGGTTGCTGAAGCCCAGTCGGGAGCCCGTGCCTTGGCGGTGTGCGCGGCGGCCGGAGCCGTCGGTGCGGATCTCCGTCCGTACCCCCCGGTCCATCCGCAGGCCGCGGCGTTGCGGAGGGGTTTCGCACGCGTCGTCCGTCATGGCGATCATGCGGCGCAGCACCTCGGCCAGCCGGGGAGTCGGTGGCTGAGCCGGATCGCACCGCATCAGCGACCGTCCGCCCCACGTCCTGCGGTGCCACTCGTCGAGCGCGGTGGGCTGTCTGATGCCGTTGCGTTTCTCCCGCTTACGGCGGGCCGCGACTTCGGACTCGTAGGCGAGCCAGACCGCGCGTGCCTCCTCCAGCTCTTCCAGCGCCGCGACGAGCAGCGCGGGGTCGGGTTCGCGGTCGTCGGGATGGAACCCGGCGTTTCTGCACAGATGTTGCCACGTGGCGCGGTGGCCGTAGGGGGCGAACCGTTCCAGGCACTTGCGCAGTGCCTGTCGTCGTTGGGACGGGTCTCTGTCTGGGTCACGGACTTGTCGGGCGAGCGCTCTGAAACCGGCCAATCATCCCACCTCCGGCGGAGAGGACCCGTGTCGTCGGGGGTGTGACGTACGACCCCGCACTCCGGATCCGTCTCCGGCGATGCTTTTTCGCGCGGCGAGCGCGCACTTGCTTCGGCGTGGCGGATTACCCCGGATGTGGCCCTCTATTCCTGTAAGGGGCGATTTCCCGCCTCAGCGGACGCAGCCGCTTCCGGGCTCTCCACCTGTCACGCATACGCGACGCCGCGCGCCGCACACAGCTGAAGAACGAGCCTCGCGCCGCGGTCGTTCCCGGGCCGGTCCAGGAACGGGTTCCGGGGTTCGACGGACACCTCTTCCGTAACGACATACCGACTGGTTAGTCTGCCGGGCGGGAGCGGGGCCGGCAGGCCGTTCTGCCGCCCGCGTCCCAACGGGGCCGCAGGAGCACAAGCCCGAAGAGTGGAGGCGCAGTCGATGGAGTCCTTGCGCGACAGTTCCGTTGTCGTCACCGGAGCCGGTGGGGGCATAGGGGCGGCCCTTGCCCGCAGATTCGCCGCCGAGGGCGCGCGGGTCGTCGTCAACGACCTCGATCCGGGCCGGGCCCGGTCGGTCGCGGAGGAGATCGGCGGCATCGCCGTACCCGGCGACGCAGCCACGATCGTGGCCCCCGCATGCGAGGCGCTCGGCGGCGCTGTCGACACGTTCTGCGCCAACGCGGGCGTCGGCACAGTGGGCGACCCCGAGACTCCGGACGCCCAGTGGAACGCGGCCTGGGACGTCAACGTCATGGCGCACGTACGGGCCGCGCGCGAGTTGCTGCCCGGCTGGCTGGAGCGCGGGCGGGGCCGATTCGTTTCGACCGTCTCGGCGGCCGGGCTGCTCACGATGGTCGGCTCGGCGCCCTACAGCGTCACCAAGCACGCGGCCCTGGCCTTCGCGGAGTGGCTGTCGGTCAGTTACCGGCACCGTGGCGTGGATGTGCACGCCATCTGCCCGGAGGGCGTACGTACCGACATGCTGGAGGCCACCGGTGCGGCAGGCGACGTCGTGCTGCGGCCGGGGGCCATCGCACCCGAGGCCGTCGCCGACGCGCTGTTCGCCGCGCTCGCCGACGGGCGTTTCCTCGTCCTGCCGCACACCACCACCCAGGCTCACTACACGGCGCGTGCCACCGGCACGGACAACTGGCTGAGCGCCATGAACCACCTCCAGCAGAAGGTCGAGCGCCGGGCGCGCGCCGGGCTCGACGGCGCACGGCCCGCCCCGGACGGCGCGCGGGAGGGGGAGCCGGCATGACACCGGCAGCCGCCACCAGATACGAGGACAAGCCCTGGCTCGCCCAGCTGACTGCCGCCCAGCGCGCTCCCGTCACCCCGCCCGAGACGGTGCTGCACGCCTTCCGCGCCGCTGCCCGCGAGGTGCCGGGCCGCACCGCCCTCGCCTACTTCGACGGCCGGCTCAGCTACGCGGAGACCGATGCCCTCTCCGACGCGATCGCAGCGCACCTCGCCGAGCGCGGGCTGCGGAAGGGCGACCGGCTCGCCCTCATGCTGCAGAACACCCCGCACCATGTGCTCGCGGTGCTCGGTGCGTGGAAGGCGGGCGCCACCGTCGTACCCGTCAACCCGATGTACAAGGAGCGGGAGGTGGCGCACGTTCTGCAGGACGCAGAGGTCGCCGCGCTGGTGTGCTCCGACCGCGCCTGGGAGGACCGACTGCGCGGGACGGTGGCCGGCAGCAGCGTGCACACCGTGCTGACAGCGTGTGAACTCGACCTCCAGACCCGCGACGACGCCCGCGTACTCGGCTTCGAGCGGTGTGCGCCCGCCGACGACGCGCAGGACCTGCTCGCCGTCGCACGTACCGGCGCACCGGCGCCCGCCGGGCGGGAGCTGACTGCCGGGGACGTCGCGCTGATCAGCTACACCTCCGGCACCAGCGGCGCGCCCAAGGGCGCCATGAACACCCATGGCAACCTCACCTACAACGCCGAGCGGCAGCGCGTCGGTCACGGCTTCCCGGAAGGCTCCTGCATCTTCGCGCTGGCGCCGTTGTTCCACATCACCGGGATGGTGGTGCAGCTGTGCGGGTGCATCGCCAACAAGGGCACGCTCGCGCTCGCCTACCGCTTCGACGCGGGCGTCGTCCTCGATGCCTTCCTGGAGCACCGCCCCGCCTACACCGTCGGCCCCTCCACCGCGTTCATGGCGCTGGCCGCCCACCCGGGTGTGACCCGCGAGCACTTCGCCTCGTTCCGGCACATCTCCTCCGGTGGCGCGCCACTGCCGCCCGCGCTGGTGGAGAAGTTCCGCGCCGCCTACGGCCCCTACATCGCCAACGGCTACGGGCTCACCGAGTGCTCGGCGCCGTGCGCCTCCGTACCGCCCGGGAAAGAGGCGCCCGTCGACCCGGAGTCCGGCACCCTCGCGGTGGGCGTGCCGGGCCCGGACACGGTCGTGCGCATCCTGGACGAAACGGGAGCGCCGGTGCCCTTCGGACAGCAGGGCGAGATCGCCGTCCGCGGCCCACAGGTCGTCCCCGGCTACTGGCGGCGGCCCGAGGAGACGGCCGCCGGTATGCCCGACGGTGAACTGCGCACCGGTGACATCGGGTTCATGGACGAGGACGGCTGGCTGTATGTCGTCGACCGCAAGAAGGACATGATCAACGCCTCCGGGTTCAAGGTCTGGCCCCGCGAGGTCGAGGACGTGCTGTACGCGCACCCCGCCGTCCGCGAGGCCGCGGTGGTCGGCGTCCCGCACGAGTACCGGGGCGAGACCGTCAAGGCGTACGTCAGCCTGCGCGAGGGCACCGATGCCGCGCCTCAGGAGCTGAGCGCGTACTGCAAGGAGCGGCTCGCCGCCTACAAATACCCCCGCGAGGTGGAGATCCTCCCGGAGTTGCCCAAGACCACCAGTGGGAAGATCCTGCGGCGGGAGCTGCGTTCCCGACAGGTGAACGAGGATCGGAGTCGGCCGGGCGACGTCGGCCGATGAACGAGGAGTGAGAGGCAGGTGGCGGCCATGGCGACCAGGGCCGGTTCGGCGGGACATGGGGCACGTTGGGACATGCCGGGCATGATGAGCCGTCAGGACGACGGCTGGGGCGGCGACACCCCCGCGCCCGTACCGCAGCGGTTGCTGGCAGCCGCCACCCGGCTCTTCGCCGAGCAGGGCTACGACCGCACCTCCGTGCAGGAGATCGTGGAGGCGGCAGGCGTCACCAAGGGCGCCCTCTACCACTACTTCGGCTCCAAGGACGATCTGCTGCACGAGATCTACGGCCGCCTGCTGCGGCTCCAGCAGGAGCGACTCGACCTGCTCGCGCAGCGCGAGGCACCCGTCGAGGAGCGGCTGCGCGCGGCTGCCGCCGACGTCGTCGTCACCACCATCGACAACCTCGACGACGCCATGATCTTCTTCCGCTCCATGCACCAGCTCTCGCCCGAGAAGCAGAAGCAGGTGCGCGCGGAGCGGCGCTGCTACCACGAGAGGTTCCGCGCTCTGATCGAAGAGGGCCAGCGCGCCGGGGTGTTCAGCGACGCCACCCCTGCCGACCTCATCGTGGACTACCACTTCGGCTCCGTACACCACCTCGGCAGCTGGTACCGGCCCGACGGCCCGCTCACCCCCCAGCAGGTCGCCGACCACTTGGCCGACCTCCTCCTGCGGGCGCTCAGGCCATGAGCCCGCACTCAATCCCGCCGCGACGGCGAGCAAGCACGACGGCGAGGGTCCGGCGGAAAACAAGACAGGCTCAACCACAACGTTCGGCATGAAAGGACATCCCGTGCAGGCTTGGCGCGTCCACACCAACGGCGAACCGCGTGACGTGATGCGGCTGGAGGAGATACCCGAGCCCGAGCAGGGGCCCGGCCAGCTGCTGGTGCGGGTGCGGGCCGGGAACGTCAACTACCCGGACGCCATGCTGTGCCGGGGCGAGTACCAGATCCGGCCGCCGCTGCCGTTCACCCCCGGCGTGGAGCTGTGCGGCGAGATCGTCGGCGGGCCCCGGGCGGGGGAGCGGGTGCTGGGACAGCCCGTACTGCCCTGCGGCGCCTTCGGCGAACTGGCCGTCATCAGCGAGGAGAGCGCCCGGCCCGCACCGGAGGCGCTGGACGACGCCCAAGCCGCCGCGCTGCACATCGGCTACCAGACGGGCTGGTTCGGCCTCCACCGGCGCGCCCGCCTCCAGAAGGGCGAGACCCTGCTGGTGCACGCCGCCGCGGGGGGTGTCGGCAGCGCCGCCGTCCAGCTCGGCAAGGCCGCCGGGGCGCGGGTGCTGGGCGTCGTCGGCGGTGAGGCGAAGGCGGCGGTTGCCCGCGAGCTGGGCTGCGACGTCGTCATCGACCGGCGGAGCGACGATGTCATCGCCGCCGTGAAGGAGGCCACCGGCGGCAAGGGGGCCGATGTCGTCTACGACCCGGTCGGGGGTGACGCCTACGCGGCGTCCGCCAGATCCGTCGCCTTCGAGGGGCGCATCGTGGTCGTCGGCTTCGCCAGCGGCGCGGTGCCCACACCGGGGCTCAACCACGCGCTGGTGAAGAACTACTCGATCCTCGGGCTGCATTGGGGCCTCTACGCGCAGAAAGAGCCGTCCGCTGTGGACCGCTGCCATGAGGAGCTGACCCGTCTTGCTGCGGAAGGCGCTGTCAGGCCGTTGGTGAGCGAGCGGGTGGCGCTGGACGGCGCCGCGGACGCCGTCCAGCGGGTCTTCGACGGGGTGACCACGGGGCGGGTGGTGGTCGAGCTCGGATGACCCCGCAAGGGCGGTCAGGCGACCGCCCGTGCGGCAGCACGCCCGGCCGTACGGCCCGAGAAGAGGCAGCCGCCCAGGAAGGTGCCCTCCAAGGACCGGTAGCCGTGCACGCCGCCGCCTCCGAAACCGGCGGCTTCGCCGGCCGCGTAGACACCTGGCAGCGGCTCTCCGCCCGCCGTGAGCACGCGCGAGGACAGATCCGTCTCCAGCCCGCCCAGCGTCTTCCGCGTCAGGATGTTGAGGCGTACGGCGATCAGCGGGCCGGCGGCGGGATCGAGCAGCCGGTGCGGGGTCGCGACGCGGATGAGCCGGTCGCCCAGATAGCGCCGGGCGCCGTGCATCGCGGTGATCTGCAGGTCCTTGGTGAAGGGGTTGCGGATCTCGCGGTCCCTGGCGGCGATCTCCCGCCGCAACGCGTCGGCCTCGATCAGCTTGTCCCCCGTCAGTTCGTTCATGCGGCGGGCCAGCGTGGCGACATCGCGCTCGATCACGAAGTCGACGCCGTTGTCCATGAACGCCTGCACCGGCCCGGGCGCGCCGCCGCGTGCCCGGCCGAGGACGTCGCGTACGGACCGCCCGGTCAGGTCCGGATTCTGTTCGGACCCGGAGAGCGTGAACTCCTTCTCGATGATCTTCTGGCTCAGTACGAACCAGGTGTAGCCGTGGCCGGTCCGCATGATGTGGTCGAGGGTGCCCAGGGTGTCGAAGCCGGGGAAGAGCGGGACCGGCAGCCGCTGTCCGGTGGCGTCCAGCCACAGGGAGGAGGGGCCGGGCAGGATACGGATGCCGTGCCGGGCCCAGATCGGGTTCCAGTTCTCGATGCCCTCGGTGTAGTGCCACATCCGGTCGCGGTTGATGAGCCGCCCGCCCGCCTGTTCCGTGATGCCGAGCATCAGCCCGTCCACATGCGCCGGGACGCCCGAGAGCAGCTTCTGGGGCGGAGTGCCCAGCCGCTCGGGCCAGTTGGCGCGCACCAGGTCGTGGTTGCCGCCGATGCCGCCGGAGGTGACGATCACGGCCTGGGCACGCAGCTCGAAGCGGCCGGCGACCTCGCGGCTGCTGGCCGTACCGCGCCGTGCGTCGCTGGGCACCAGTACCTCGCCGGTCACGGTGTCCACCGTCCCCGCCGTACGCGAGAGCCCGGTGACGCGGTGCCGGAAGCGCAGCTCGACCAGGCCCCGCTCCACGCCCGCGCGTACCCGGCGCTCGAACGGCTCGACGAGCCCGGGTCCGGTGCCCCAGGTGATGTGGAAGCGGGGTACCGAGTTGCCGTGGCCGCCCGCGTCGTAACCGCCGCGCTCGGCCCAGCCGACCACGGGGAAGAGCTTCAGCCCCTGGGAGCGGAGCCAGGCCCGCTTCTCACCGGCGGCGAAATCCACGTACGCCTCGGCCCAGCGGCGCGGCCAGTGGTCCTCCGGCCGGTCGAAGCCGGCCGTGCCCAGCCAGTCCTGCCAGGCCAGTTCGCGGCTGTCCTTGATACGCAGCCGGCGCTGTTCGGGGGAGTCGACGAAGAAGAGGCCGCCGAAGGACCAGTGCGCCTGGCCGCCGAGCGCCTGTTCGGGCTCCTGGTCGAGGAGGATGACGCGCCGCCCGGCGTCGGCGAGTTCGGCCGTCGCGGCAAGGCCCGCCAGCCCGGCTCCGACCACGATCACATCGGCGTCGTACGCCATGCTCCCACCTCTCGTACAGCTGCACCCGACCGGTGACCGGAGAGTAACCTTCGGCCGGGCCGTCGGACACCCCTACGGAGCCGTCCGCGTCAACGGTGGTGCTTGGATGGGCGTATGACGGAGCAGGGGCGCGCGGCGGACGAGCTGCTGGACATCGTGGACGAGCAGGACCGGGTCATCGGGCAGCGGCTGCGCGGTGAGGTCTACGCGAAGCGGCTGCGGCACCGCAGCACCTCCATCCGGGTGCGCGACGCCGCGGGCCGGATCTTCGTGCACCGCCGCACCCCGACCAAGCTGATCTTCCCCGGGATGTACGACGTCGTGGTGGGCGGCGTGGTGGGCGCAGGCGAGGACTACGACACGGCGGCGCTCCGGGAGGCCGAGGAGGAGCTGGGCGTCAGCGGGCTGCCGCAGCCCGAGCGGCGGCTGAAGTTCCTCTTCGAGACGCCCGCATTCTCCTGGTTCCTCCAGGTGTACGAGGTGGTGTGCACGCTGCCCGTCCAGCCGCAGCCCGAGGAGGTCGAGTGGTGGGACTTCCTCCCGGCGGACGAGCTGGAGCGGCGGCTGGACGGCTGGGCAGCGGAGGGAGACGTCGTCCCGGACGGGCTGGAATGCCATCGCCGCCTCTCGGCGCTGTGAGGGCCCACCGGACGGCGCTTCGGCGTACCACCGGAAGCGAGCCGCAGGTCACGACGTACGGTTGAGGCATGCGCGACCGGATCTCGGGGACCCTCCGGCTGTGGTTCGCACCTCAGCGGCTCAGGGACGAGGGCACCACACCCGACTACCGCTTCTCCCTCGCCAACGAGCGCACCTTCCTCGCCTGGATACGCACCGCGCTGGCCCTGGTGGCGGGCGGGATTGCGGTCGACCAGTTCCTGACGGACCTGCGCTGGGGTGTGCGGACGGGCGTCGCGATCGTGCTGCTGGCCGGTGCGGCGCTGTGCGCCTTCCGCGCGGTGAACCACTGGGTGCGCTGCGAGCGTGCCATGCGCCGCGGTGAGGACCTGCCGGCCTCGCGCTTCCCGGTGCTGCTGGCGAGCGGTACGGCGCTCGCGGCACTGCTGGTCATCGCCGTCGTCGTGCTCGGCCTGGCGGGCCGGTGACCGGCCGTCCGACGGCCGGCGGACCGGGCGTGGGCGTGCCGCACGACCCGGAGGCGGGCCGCGATCCGGGCGCGCAGCCGGAGCGTACCTGGCTGGCCTGGCGCCGTACGACGCTCACCTGCGCCGTCTCCGTCGCGCTGGCGGCGCGGGTGGCGCTCGCGCAGCCGTCGGGCCCCGCCGTGGCGGCCGCCGCGCTCGGGGCGCTGGCCTGGGTCGGGCTGCTGATCACGGCCCATCGGCGGATCGGCGGACTGTCCCGGGCCCGGCCGGGGACGATGGGTGCTGCCGAGACCCTGGGGACGCTGGTCTGTGTACTGGTACTGGTCGGCGTGGGGGGAATGATGCTGCTGTGAACGGCCGGGAGGGCGCACCGGGGCCGCTCGTCGTCGTGATGGGGGTGTCCGGGTCGGGCAAGAGCACCGTCGGCGAATGGCTGGCGGAGGCGCTCGGCCTGCCGTTCGCCGACGCGGACGACTTCCACCCGGAGCAGAACATCGAGAAGATGTCGGCCGGTATCCCGCTGGACGACGCGGACCGGGCGCCGTGGCTGGACGCGATGGCCGACTGGCTGGCCCGCCGCGCCGACGGCGGTGCCGTACTGGTCTGTTCGGCCCTCAAGCACCGCTACCGCGAGCGGCTGCGCCGGGCGTCGCCGCGGCTGTTCTTCGTGCACCTGGACGGCTCCTACGAGCTGATCGCCGCCCGGCTGGCCCGGCGCAAGGGCCACTTCATGCCACCGAGCCTGCTGCGCTCACAGTTCGACGCCTTGGAGCCGCTCGGCGAGGACGAGTGGGGGGTCACCGTTTCCGTCGCCGGTACGCCGGACGAGACCCGCGCCGAGGTGCGGAGCGCGCTGGCGCGCGCGGGGGTGTTCTGAGGGCTTCGCCGCGAGGGGTGGCCACCTGCCGGGTCAGGCGAGCGTGACGGCGGCCAGGATCAGCACGCCGACCGTGAGAACGATGATCAGCGCGAGTCCGGAAGGGTTGCGGTGGTTGAGGACGTAGCCGTTCCTGTACCGCTCGTCGCGTACGAACAGCGGCTCGTTGTCACCCATGGGCATACCCCGAGGCTAGGGCGCGACCGGTGGGTGTGTCATGGGACTTCGGGCGGAAAGCGGTGCATCACACACCGAGCCAGCCGCATACGGGGCAATCCGGACCTGAGAGGGTCGTCGCGGCGGAAAATCAGGTGCCGTGCACAAAGAGAGGGGCCACCTCTGGACGTACATACCGACTAGTCGGCATGATCGTGCCGAGCGATGTCGAAGGAGCGCGCACGATGAGCGAACAGAATCCGCCCGGTCTCGATCCGGCACGGCTGGCCGCGCACCTGGAGCGGGAGTGTCCGGGGCTGATACGCGGGCCGCTGAGCGCCGAGGTCGTGCAAGGCGGCCGGTCGAACCTGACGTACCGGGTCACGGACGGAACGGGACGGTGGGTGGTGCGGCGTCCGCCGCTCGGTCACGTACTGGCCACCGCGCACGACATGGCCCGCGAGCACCGTGTCATCAGCGCGCTGCGCGACACCGCCGTGCCGGTGCCGGGGACGGTGCTGCTGTGCGAGGACCCGGATGTGATCGGGGCGCCGTTCTATGTGATGGAGCACGTCGACGGCACCCCGTACCGCACGGCAGAGGAGCTCGCCCCGCTCGGACCCGGGCGCACCCGCGAGGTCGTCCTGGCGCTGCCCGACACGCTGGTGGCGCTGCATGCCGTCGATCCGGAGGCGGTGGGGCTGGCCGGCTTCGGGCGGCCCGAAGGTTTTCTGGAGCGGCAACTGCGGCGCTGGGGCAAGCAGCTGGAGGCGTCCCGCAGCCGTGAGCTGGCCGGTATCGACGCACTGCGCACCGCGCTGGGCGAGACGCTGCCCGACTCGCCGCGGCCCACCGTCGTGCACGGCGACTTCCGCCTGGACAACGTGCTGGTGGACGCCGACGACGAGGTTGCCGCGGTGCTCGACTGGGAGATGTCCACCCTCGGCGACCCGCTGACCGACCTCGGGCTGCTGGCGATGTACAGCGAGCGCCAGGCCGTGCCCGACTCGCCGGTCAGCACCACCAGCGGCGCACCGGGCCACCCCTCCGCGGCCGAACTGATCGAGCGGTACGCCGAACTGTCGGGCTGCGACGTGTCCCGGATCAACTGGTACACCGCGTTCGCCTACTTCAAGCTCGCCGTGATCCTCGAGGGCATCCACTACCGCTTCACGCTCGGCCAGACCGTCGGCGCGGGCTTCGACCGGATCGGCGAGCTCGTGCCGGTCTTCATCGACAACGGACTCACCACTTTGCGGAAGGGCTGAGCAGCAGATGGACTTCGCATACGACGCGCGTACCGAGGAACTGCGCGAGCGACTGCTCGCCTTCATGGACGCGCACGTGTACCCGGCCGAGCAGGTGGCCGAGGAGCAGCGCGCCGAGCAGGACTCGCCCTGGTCCACCGTGCCGGTCCAGGAGGAACTCAAGGCCACGGCGCGGAAGCTGGGGCTGTGGAATCTGTTCTTGCCGGACGAGGAGTACGGCGCGGGGCTCACCAACCTCCAGTACGCGCCGCTGGCCGAGATCACCGGCCGCAGCCCCCAGTTGGCGCCGACCGCGCTCAACTGCGCGGCCCCGGACACCGGGAACATGGAGCTGCTGGCCCAGTTCGGCTCGACCGAGCAGCGGGAGTGGTGGCTGGAGCCGCTGTTGGCGGGCGAGATCCGCTCGGCCTTCGCGATGACCGAGCCGGACGTCGCCTCCTCGGACGCCACCAACATCGCCACCCGCATCCGGCGGGAGGGCGACTCCTATGTCATCTCGGGCCGCAAGTGGTACATCTCCGGTGCCATGCATCCGGATTGCGCCATCTTCATCGTCATGGGCAAGACCGACCCGGACGGCGAGGACGTACGCCGCCAGCAGTCCATGGTGCTGGTACCGCGCGACACCCCCGGCGTGGAGGTGCGCCGTGCGATGTCCGTCTACGGCTACGAGGACCACTACCACGGAGGTCACGCCGAGGTGGTCTTCCACGACGTACGCGTCCCGGCGGCCAACCTCGTCGGCGAGGAGGGCGGCGGTTTCGCCATCGCGCAGGCCCGGCTCGGCCCGGGCCGTATCCACCACTGCATGCGGCTGATCGGGATGGCCGAGCGGGCCATCGAGCTGATGTGCCGGCGGGCGCTGGACCGTACGGCCTTCGGCAAGCCGCTGGCCCGGCAGGGCGTGGTGCACGAGTGGATCGCCGACGCGCGGGTGCAGGTCGAGCAGTTGCGGCTGCTGGTGCTGAAAACGGCGTGGCTGATGGACACCGTCGGCAACCGGGGCGCCCACACCGAGATCCAGGCGATCAAGATCGCCACCCCGCGCGCGGTGGTGCGGATCATCGACGATGCCGTACAGCTGCACGGCGCCGGCGGGGTCTCGCAGGACTTCCCGCTCGCCCATCTGTGGGCCTCGGCACGGACGCTGCGGCTGGCCGACGGGCCGGACGAGGTGCATCAGCGTTCGCTGGCCCGCCGGGAGCTGAAGCGCCATTCCGGGTACCCGGCATAGCGGGCTGCGCTTGCCCACCCTGCGCCCTGGGGGTGTCCCCTGCTCGAAGAGCTTGGGGGAGCACCCGCAGTCGGCAAAGCTCGGACGCTACTCCGACGGTCCGGGACCGCCGTGACGGCGAGCCGGCCGGCGGCCCGGTGGCGGGGACGGCTCGGGGCTCGGCGGCGGGCGCCGCACCTGGTGCGTCCGGGGCGTCCCGCAGGACAGCGTGAAGCGCTTGCCGCAGTGGCACAGCTCCAGCGGCTCGCCCTCCAGCAGCGTGTAGGTGGCCGTCGTCCCGGCGAGGTCCACCCGCAGCCGCCGCTCCCGCACCTGCACCGTGAAGGCCAGCCGGCTCAGCTGTTCGGGAAGCAGGGGGGCGAAGTCCAGCGTGCCGCGCCGCAGCCGCATCCCGCCGAACCCGGCGACCAGCGCGATCCAGGCGCCGGCCAGCGAGGCGATGTGCAGCCCGTCGCGGGTGTTGCTCTCCAGGTCCTCCAGGTCCATCAGCGCGGCCTCGCCCACATAGTCGTAGGCGAGCCGCAGATGACCGACCTCGGCGGCCATCACGGCCTGGCAGCAGGCGGAGAGCGAGGAGTCGCGGACCGTCATCTGCTCGTAGTAGGCGAAGTTGCGGGCCTTCTGCTCGGCGTCGAAGGCATCACCGCGCTTGTAGAGGGCCAGCGCCAGGTCGGCCTGTTTGATGACCTGTTTGCGGTACAGGTCGAAGTACGGGTAGTGCAGCATCAGCGGATACTGGTCGGGCCCCGTCGCGGCGAAATCCCACATCTGGTGCCCGGTGAAGCCGGCCGACTGTTCGTGGACCCCCAGCGTCTCGTTGAACGGGAGGGCCGCCGCGTCCGCCGCGTCCCGCCAGGCCGCTGCCT
Organism: Streptomyces sp. 3N207; assembly: GCF_052246355.1. Taxonomy (NCBI): domain Bacteria; kingdom Bacillati; phylum Actinomycetota; class Actinomycetes; order Kitasatosporales; family Streptomycetaceae; genus Streptomyces; species Streptomyces sp. 3N207. Next base: position 94,049 of record NZ_JBQQBV010000011.1, read on the forward strand.
CCTCGTCGTCCACCCCCAGCGCGGCTGCCTCCTCGGTGTACCGCTCCACGGCATCGGCGGCGGCGCGCAGGTTCTGCTGCGCCATCAGGTTGGTGTAGAGGTTGTCGTCCGCGACGGCGCTGTACTCGTCAGGGCCGGTGACGCCGTCGAAGTGGAAGGCGCCGTGGTGGTCGTGGTGGCCCAGCGAGTGCCACAGCCGGGCGGTCTCGACGAGGATCTCCACCGCCGTCTCGCGCTCGAACTCCACGTCGCCGGTGGCGTCGACGTACCGCACGACGGCGTCCGCGATGTCCGCGTTGACATGGAAGGCGGCGGTACCGGCCGGCCAGTAGGCGGAACACTCCGAACCGTCGATCGTCCGCCAGGGGAAGGTGGCTCCGCGCAGGCCGAGCTGGCGGGCCCGCTCGCGCGCGGCGGGCAGCGTCTCCTGCCGCCAGCGCAGCGCTTCGGCGACGGAGTCCGGCGAGGTGTAGGTGAGCACCGGCAGCACGAACTGCTCGCTGTCCCAGAAGGAGTGGCCGTCGTAACCGGAACCGGTCAGCCCCTTCGAGGGGATGGCGCGCTTCTCGGCGCGGGCGCCCGCCTGAAGCACGTGGAAGAGCGCGAAGCGCACCGCCTGCTGGATCTCCGCGTCGCCGTCCACCTCCACATCGGCGCGGGCCCAGAAGCTGTCCAGATACTCCCGCTGCTGCTGCACCAGTCCCTGCCAGCCCTTGCTGCGGGCACCGGCCAGTGCCGCGTCGACCTGGTCGCGTACCGCGGGCAGTGAGCGGGCTCCGGACCAGCCGTAGGCGACCAGCTTCTCCACCCGCAGCGGTGCGCCCGGTTGCAGTTCGGCGGTGACGGTGAGCCGGGCGACGTTCTCCCCGCTCTCGCTGGAGGTGCTGGTCGACGCCGGTCCCTGCACGGTGTGGTCGGCCGCCGCACCGACCCGCAGCCCGCTGCGCTCGGTGCAGTGCACCAGCCGCAGCCGCATCTCGTGGGCGAAGTTCTCCTCCGGCAGCAGCACATCCTCCAGCGCGGCGGCGACCCGCGGGTCCCCGCCGGTCTTCTGCGGCAGCTGCTCGTTGGCGACCAGCTCCGACTGGACGACGATCCGGACGTCGGAGTCCAGCGGTTCCACCTCGTAGGCGACGGCGGCGATGGCGCGCTGGCTGAAGGAGACCAGCCGGGTCGAGGTCACCCGTACGGTGCAGCCGGCCGGTGAGCTCCACTCGCAGACCCGGCGCAGCAGCCCCGTCCGCAGATCCAGTACGCGCTCGTGGAAGCGCAGCTTGCCGTAGCGGACGTCGAACGGCTCGTCGTCGACGAGCAGCCGCATGATCTTGCCGTTGGTGACGTTGATGACGGTCTGTCCGGACTCGGGATAGCCGTAGCCCGCCTCCGCGTACGGCAGCGGGTGCAGCTCGTGCACCCCGTTGAGATAGGTGCCCGGCAGTCCGTGCGGCTCGCCCTCGTCGAGATTGCCGCGCCAGCCGATGTGCCCGTTGGAGAGGGCGAAGACGGACTCGCTCTGCGGGAGGACGTCCAGATGCAGCTCGCTCTCCCGCAAGGACCACGGCTGTACGGCGTAGCAGGAATGGCTGATCACGGGCGCTCCTTCCCCGGCACGTGCTCCAGCTCGCGGTCCGGGAGCAGTTGTTGCAGGTCCTGGACGACGGCGTCGGCGCCGTGTGCGCGCAATGCGTCGGCCTGTCCCGTCCGGTCGACCCCCACGACGTACCCGAAGTGTCCGGCCCGGCCGGCGTCCATCCCGGCCAGTGCGTCCTCGAAGACCGCCGACTCGGCCGCCGGTACGCCCAGTTCCTCGGCGGCGGCGAGAAAGGTGTCGGGATGCGGCTTGCCGGGCAGCCGGCGTTCCCTGGCCACGATGCCGTCGATCGTCACGTCGAACCGGTCCTCGATGCCTGCCGAGGCGAGGACGTCGCGGCAGTTGGCGCTGGAGGAGACCACCGCAGTCCGCAGCCGGGCCGCTCGCACCGCGTACAGATAGCGCAGCGAGCCGTCGTACGCCTCGACGCCGTCCTTGCGGATCTTCTCCAGCAGCAGCTCGTTCTTGCGGTTGCCCAGCCCGTGCACGGTCTCCCGGCCGGGCGGGTCGTCGTCGGTGCCCTCCGGCAGCTGGATGCCGCGTGAGGCGAGGAAGGTGCGTACGCCGTCGGCACGCGGGCGCCCGTCCACGTACGCGTCGTACTCCGCCACCGGGTCGAAGGGGCGGAAGCCGGGCCCTTCGCGGTTGCGCAGATACGCGTCGAACATCTCCTTCCAGGCGGCAGCGTGCACGACGGCCGTCTTGGTGAGCACACCGTCGAGATCGAACAGACATGCGCGGATGCTGTCCGGCAGACCGAGGTTCGTCATGCGTGCCGGGTCCCCTGGCCGCCCGGTCGGCATGCCTTCCTTCCGGCTTTGCCGCCCGGCTGGGCGCGGGGCAGGCGGCCTACGCTCTGGCCGGCTCACCGTCGTGGGGGAGGGGCACCTCCCAGACGATGCGGGTGCCGGGACCTGCCCCGGATGCCGAATCGGTGCCCGGACCCGGCGTCACGGTCAGCGCGCCGCCGAGCAGCTCGGCCCGCGACCGCATGTTGGCGAGCCCTCCGGAGTGCGAGCCGGCACCGCTGACCGCGGCGGCGTCGAGTCCCACACCGTCGTCGACGACGGTCAGTGAGATCGCCGCGCCGACCTGTAGCGTCACGTCCACCCGGCGTGCCCGCGCGTGCCGCACGATGTTGCTCAGCGCCTCGGCCAGCACCGCGCCCACCTGTTCGGCCGCCTCCACGGGCACATTGGTGTCGACCGGTCCCTCCATCCGCAGGGACGGCAGGAAACCGAGCCGCTCGGCGGCGTCGCTGACGGCCTTGGCGAGGGTCCTGCGCAGACTGATGGCGGGGTCCGCTGCGCCCTCCCCGGAGGTACGCAGCGCGAAGATGGTGGAGCGGATGATCTTGATGGTTTCGTCGAGGTCGTCCACGGCCCGGTTCACCCGTTCCGCCGCCTCGGTCCGCTCGATGAGCCGCCCCGCGCTCTGCAGCGTCATCCCGGTGGCGAACAGCCGCTGGATGGCCAGATCGTGGAGGTCGCGGGCGATGCGGTCGCGGTCGTGCAGCAGCGCCAGCTGTTCGGACTCTGCGCGGTGCTGCGCCATCTCCAGCGCGAGTGCCGCCTGCGCCGCGAAGTCCTTGAGCAGCTCCACCTCCGTCTCGTCGAACGGCGGCCGTCCCTTGAGCCGGCTCAGCCGCAGCGCACCCGGCGCGTCCTGCTGCGCCAGCAGCGGCACGGCGACGACGGGGCCGTGCTCGGCCTCCCCGTCGGGAAAGGCATGGGTACGCGGATCGTTGCCGATGTCCGCCGTCACCGCCGACTCCCCGGTACGGGCCGCGAGCCCCGACAGGGTGTCGTCGTAGGGCACGATCACCCCTGTCTGCTCCTTGGCGAGGTCACCGACCGCCGTCACGACTCGCAGCGCGTCCGCGCCGCCCTCGGTGTCCGGCAGCAGCACGCACGAGGTGTCGGACTGCGCCACCTCCAGCGCCCGCTGCGCGATCAGCCGCAACACCTCGTTCGAGGTCGCACCGCTCAGCAGTAGCCGGGTGATCTCGCCCAGCGCCTCCAGCCACTGCTCGCGGCGCCGGCTCTCCGCGTACAGCCGCGCGTTGTCGACGGCGACCCCGGCGGCGACGGCCAGCGTGGTGACGACCGCCTCGTCGTCCGCGTCGAAGTCCGCACCGCCGCGCTTCTGGGTCAGATAGAGATTGCCGAAGACCTCGTCCCGCACCCGCACGGGCACGCCCAGGAACGTGCGCATCGGCGGATGGTGTGCGGGGAAGCCCTGGCTGGCCGGGTGCGCCGCCAGGTCGGTGAGGCGTAACGGCCGTGGATCGCGGATCAGTTCGCCGAGCACGCCGTGCCCCGACGGCAACGGGCCGATGCGCGCGGACTGTTCCGCCGAGATGCCCACGGGCAGGAAGCTCGACAGCCGCTGCCCGTCGCCGATGACGCCCAGCGCGCCGTACTCGGCGTCGGTCAGCGCCAGCGCCGCCTCCACGATGCGGCGCAGCACCTGGGACAGATCCAGCTCCCGCCCGACGCTGAGCACGGCTTCCAGCAGGCTGTGCATCCGGTCCTGGGTCAGGCGTGCGGCGTCCAGCCGCGTCTGGAGCTCGTCCAGCAGCTCGTCCAGCCGGAAGTGGGGCAGCTCCTCGCGGCCCTCCACCCGGTCCCCGCCCCGGTCCGTCCCTCGGTCCGGACGGTGCTGCCCCGCTCTGGCAGCGTCCGACATGCGCACCTCCGTACGCTGTACGACATCCGGGCCCCCGCACGACCCCGGAACCGGCAGTCTACGGCCGAACCGACCTCAGGTCGCCGGTCGTTTCCGGCTCCACCTCGGTACTTCCGTCGCCCGGCCGGGAGTTCGCGTTCCGGTTGCCCGGCTTGACGGGCCGCCCCGTCGGGTACCGAACGGCCCCTACTCTTCGGGCGGTGCGTGCCGCAGGCTGGGAAGGCGTACCGAAGGAGGTCCAGTGCCGGGTTCCGACAGCCTGGGCGGCGTTACCGCCCGCCCCGCAGCACCTGTTCGTGTCTTTCTGCTCGACGATCACGAGGTGGTACGGCGAGGGCTGCGCGACCTGCTGGACGGGGAGCCGGATCTGGAGGTCGTCGGCGAGGCGTCCGACGCCGAGGAAGCGCTCACCCGGGTCCCCGCGGTGCGCCCCGATGTCGCGGTGCTGGATGTGCGGCTGGGCAGCGCCGAACAGGACGGCGACCACTCGGGTATCGAGGTCTGCCGGGAACTGCGCGCCCGAATGCCCGAGTTGGTGTGCCTCATCCTCACCTCCTTCGACGACGACGAGGCGTTGATGGACGCGGTCATGGCGGGCGCCGCGGGCTATGTGCTCAAGCAGATCAAGGGTGCCGACCTGGTCAGCGCGATCCGCACGGTTGCGGACGGCACTCCGCTGCTCGACCCGGGGGCGAGCGGGCGCGTCATGGCGCGTGTCCGGGCCCGGGAGAACCGCGCGGGCCCGCCGGAGCTCGCCCGGCTCACGCCGCGCGAGCGGGAGGTGCTCGCACTGATCGGCGAGGGGCTGACCAATCGCCAGATCGGCGAGCGGCTCTTCCTTGCGGAGAAGACGGTGAAGAACCGGATCTCCGCCATCCTCGGCAAACTCGGCGTCGGCCGCCGCGTCCAGGCAGCGGTCATCGCGGAGCGTTTGCGCGAGCCTTAGTCTCCCGCGCTTCTTGCGTGCCCCGCATGGTTGCGGCCGGCGGGCTGGCCCGAGCCTCATGCCTACCCCGTATTGGGGGGCTGCGCTTGCCCACCCTGCGCCCTGGGGGCACCTCCCGGCCGGAGGCTGGGGGAGCAGACTGTCCAAGCACAGTAGGGGAGACGCGCCCCGTCAGGGGCGCGGGGAACTGCGCGCCAAGCCACGAAGCACCCCGCAGCCTGCGACGGCCGGGAAGGGGCACCCCCTCGTCAGTGGCGAGGAACGCGGAGGCGCTCCAGCTCGCGGCGATCGCGCTTGGTGGGGCGCCCCGCGCCCCTCTCGCGGCGGGCGACGACGGGGACGTCCACCGCGCTCGGCGGCGGCGGACTGTTGTCCTGGTAGCACTCGACGGCGACCGGCGCCCCCACCCGCTTCTTGATCAGCCGCTTGACGATCACGATCCGCTCGCGCCCTGCCTGCCGCACCCGTACCTCGTCCCCCACCCGGAGGGCGTGCGCCGCCTTCACCCGATCACCGTTGACCTTGACGTGTCCGCCGCGGGCCGCGGTCGCCGCCTGGGAGCGGGTCTTCGTCAGCCGTACGGACCAGATCCAGCTGTCGACCCGTACCGACCCCTCGTCTGCCGTCATGCTTCCGACTTTAGGCGAGCGCGCCCGCGTGGGTGCCCCGCTGGGCCTCCCGGGTTGCCCGCCACCCGGCGAAGAAGCGCGGCAAGGCCGACAATGAGCACATATGGACGCCTCATCTGCGGACCTCGCCACCGGAGCCGCCGCAGCTGCTCCGGAAAGCGCGCTCGAGGAGCTCAACCAGCTGGCGCTGCGCACGGTCGCGCGTGCCCGGCACCGTGCGCGCGTCCGGATCGCCGAGGCGAGCCCCGCACACCCCGCACACTCCGGCCACTCCCCGGACGCGGCGGGCCGGCCGACGACCGGGCCGTTCGCCTACGACGGCGCCGAGAGCGCACCGCCCAGCGATGTGGCGGTACTGCCCGGACTGCCGTCCTGGCTGCCCGCCGTGCTGGGCGTGCTGCGGGGCAGCTCGACAGTGCTGCGCCCGGAGTACGCCGCGGACGGTACGATCCGTGACTTCATCGTCGTCGGTGCCAACCACTTCGAGCTGAGCGGGGTGGAGCGCGGCTCCTACGACTTCCTCGGCAAGCGGCTGTCCGAGACCCGGCCGGGCGTCCGTACCAGCGGGATGTACGACGTCTACCGCGCTGCCTTGGACCGCGGCAGCCCCGTCTCCAGCGACACGATCGACTACGTCGACGTCATCGACGGCGTACTCCAGCGGGCCCGGCTGCGCGGCACCGTGACCCTGCTGCCGGACGAGGGGCTGCTGCTGACGAACTGGGAGCCGGTGGGTGAGGCCAGACTCAGCCGCCGTATCCAGGAGCGGGGCCGGATGGGGTGGGCGGAGTGGGATCTGATCACCGGCCGGATGCGCTGGTCGCTGGGGATGCGCGAGCTGCTGGGCCTGACGGCGCCACCGCCGGAAGGCGTCCCGCTGGAGGGAGACAACGAGCTGGAGGACGCCGCCCGCTCGGTGACCTCGGCCAAGGACATCGCCGCCGATCTGTTCACCGTGGGGCGGATGATCGACCCGGCCGACATGCCCGCGTTCGTCGAGGACATGCGGATGCTGCTGGCCGGCGGCGAGGTGCCCGACCGGGAGCTGACCGTCCACGTGGGGGAATCGACGCGGCGGATCCGCTGGCTCGGCCACGCACAGCCGGAGGGCGCCGAGGTGCCGGAGTCGCTGCTGTTCGCCGCGCGGAACGTCACCGGTCAGGAGGAGCTGCTGAGCCGGGCGCTGAGCGAGACCGAACGGCTGCGCGAGGAGGCGGCGGCCGAACACCGCGTCTCCGAGACCTTCCGCAGGGCGCTCACCCCGCCGCTGGGCGCGCTCACCCCGCCGTGGCTCTCCGTCAGCGCCGTCTATGTGCCCTCCGACTCGGGCGTCGGCGGCGACTGGTACAAGTGCCGCGAGCTGCCCGACGGCCGGTTGCTGCTGGCCGTCGGCGACGCCTCAGGACACGGTGTGGACGCGGCCAGCCGGGCAGTGCAGCAGCGCTCCGCGCTGGCCGGGCTCGCCTACACCGACGAGGACGCGGCCGAGCTGACCATGGCGCTGGGGGAGGTCGTCTACTACGGCGGCCTGGACACCACCGCCACCTGCGTGGTGGGGCACCTGCACCCCGAGTCCCGCGTCTTCCGCTGGGCCAGCGCCGGGCACCCCGCGCCGGTGCTCGTCCGGGACGGCGTACCGCGGCTGCTGGAGGCGGAGCACGGCATGATGCCGGGCGTCACGCCGCACACGCCGTACGCCATCAATGACACCCGGCTGCAGTCCGGCGACCTGTTGCTCTGCTACACGGACGGCGTCATCGAACGCCGCGGCATGGACCTGGACGAGGGGGTCGCCGCCCTGCTGGCGGCGGTAGGGGAGTGCGCGGCACGCAGCAGTTCGGCCGAAGCAGCCACTGACTGTCTGGCGGCCTCCACCCTGCTGGCGCAGGAGGCGGAGGACGACGCGACGATCCTCGCTCTGTACCTGTCCTGAGCCCTGTATCTGTCTGTCCTGAGCCCTGTGTCTCTCCCGAGGGCCTGGCCCTCGCGCGCCTACGGCTCAGCGTTCAGCGTGGGTCGGCCCTCCCCCGTTCGTAGCGGCGGACCCTGCGGTAGCCGGTCAGCTCGCCGTCCGGGTCCAGCGTCATCTCGTACGAGCTGAGCATGCTGACGCTGTCCGGGATCCGGCGCAGCTCGACGACTTCGACACACAGCGTCCAGCTGCCGTCGTCGCCTCTGACGACGGAGGAGACCGATTCGGACTCCAGGCCGGTCAGCTCCTCGATGGCCTCCCGGGCCGACCGCAGGACCTGCGCGGTACCGGGGCCCTTCGCCTCGACGGTCGGCTTCTTCTCACTCATCCGCGGTCCTCCTCCCTCCCCGTTCGTGCCGGGGAGCGCCGGTGGACCGGGCGGGTGCCCGCTGTGCGCGGAGTGAACCGGGCGAGGCCGGGTACCGGTGGAGGGCCGAAGCGCGGCCGGTCAGTCCTCGCCGCGGAAGATGTGCGACTCCGGGTCCCGGTCGCCGGACGTGGCGTGCGGTCCGTAGCCCATGGGGCCGTCCGGGCGGCGCGCCGTCCGCGAGACGTTCACCGTCGGGCGGCGGGATTCCCGGGCGTTCTCGTCACGGGTCCTCGTCTGATTCTGCTGCACGTGCGATCACCTCCGTTTCGGCTCACGCAGGCGGGTCCCCACGCGCCACGAGGTGAAACGGCGACCCGGACAAAACGGTCAGCGGGCCGAAGAAGCCGGAAGAAGACCGAGGAGCGCCGATGCCGCACCGCCCGGACGTACTCGAACTGTTCACGGACGCTCACGCGGAGGCCGAACGCCTCGTCACGGCCTACGAGGCGACCCGCGACCCGGAGCGCCGCGCCGCCCTCGCCGAGCAGCTGGCGGCCGGGCTGGAGCGGCACGCCCTCGCGGAGCGCCGCGCGCTGCACCCCGTCGTCCGCCGGGTGCTGCCCGAGGGGGAGCGGCTCGTCGCCGCGGCCCGGCAGCGGTGGGCGGTCGCGTCGGCTACCGCCCGGGAACTTTCGGCGGCCGAGCCTTGCTCGCCGGCCGCCGAGCGCTGGATGAGCACGCTGTTCGAGCAGCTCCGCGAGCACGCCGCCCGCGAGGAGGGCGAGCTTTTCCTCCCGTTGCGGGGCCGGCTGCGCCGCCGGGAGCGCCGCCGACTGGGTGCCGCCGCGGAGCGCTGGCTGAGGGTTTGACCCTTGGGGTGAGGGCTACCCGTCCGTGGCCGCACGGGAGTTCCCCGTGAAGCCAAGCCAGAAAGCGGCGCCAACAGCGAAGGAGGCTCTGCCTCATGACTGTCGCTCCGGCACAGCAACAAGGCGGCGGAACCGGCAATCTCTACGACGTACTGGAACTCGTCCTCGATCGCGGATTGGTGATCGACGCGTTCGTACGGGTGTCCCTGGTCGGCATCGAGATCCTCAAGATCGACGTCCGGGTCGTGGTCGCCAGCGTCGACACGTACCTGAAGTTCGCCGAGGCGTGCAACCGGCTGGACCTGGAGTCGGGCCGCAACAAGAGCCCCGGCCTGCCCGACGTCGTCGGACAGGTCACCGAGTCCGGGGCCCAGGGAAAGACCAAGGGCGCGCTCAGCGGCGCGGCACAGACCGTGTCCGACGCGTTCCAGCAGGCGCGTGACGAGTCCCAGGAGGGCAGTACGCGACGGCGCACCGCCACCCGCAAGAAGGAGGAGCGGGAGTGAGTACCTACGTCTACGGCATCACCCGGACCCCGGCCCCGCCCCTGCGCGACGGCCTGACCGGCGTGGGCGAACCGCCCCGCGCGGTACGGGTACTGGAGCGGGACGGCCTGGTGGCGGTGGTCAGCGACGCCCCCGACGACCTGCGGCCCAAGCGCCGTGAGCTCCTCGCCCACCAGCAGGTCCTGGCGGAGGCGAACGCCGAGCGGGTGGTGCTGCCGATGCGGTTCGGCAGCGTCTCGGAGGACGACGCCACCGTCGGCGAGGTGCTCGTGGAGCGGGCCGAGCACTTCCTGGAACGCCTCGACACGCTCGAAGGCAAGGTCGAGTACAACATCAAGGCCAGCCACCACCAGGAGGCCGTGCTGCACGTCGTGATGGCGGAGCAGCCCGGACTGCGCGCGGAGAGCGAGGCCAACCGCGCGGCAGGCGGCGGCAGTTACGAGCAGAAGCTGGCGCTCGGTGAGAAGGTCGCCCGTGCCGTGCAGGCCCGGGAACCCCTCGACGCGGCACTGCTGCGCCGTGCCCTGGAGCCGCTGGCGGCCGAGGTGAGCGAGGGCCCGCAGAGCGCGGGCTGGCTGGCGAACCTCTCCGTCCTGGTCGACCGGGAAGCGGCCGACGAACTGCTGTCCGCCGTAGAGGAGCTGGGCGTCTCCGCACCGCAGCTGGACCTGAAGGTGAACGGTCCGCTGCCGCCCTACAGCTTCGTCGAGAAGACCGACGCCTCCGCCGATGTGAACACCGGCGCCCGGACCGCACCGGCGACCGGCTGACGCGACCGGCCGACGCACCGAAGGACCGACGGAGGCCAAGGAGGTCGACATGGGGCTGATCAGCGAACTGCTGCTGTTGCCCGCTGCCCCGCTGCGCGGCACCGCCTGGGTGCTGCGGCAGGTACAGGCGGAGGCGGAGCGCCAGTACCGCGACCCGGCCACCGTCCAGCGCGAGCTCGCGGAAGCGGAGCGGCAGCTGCTCGCCGGCGAGATCGACGAAGACGAGTTCGACCGCCGTGAGGACCAGCTCCTCGCGCGGTTGGAGAACAGGAACCCATGGACATGAACGACAGACTGACGATGGCGCTCGCCGTCGCCGGAGGCTACGTCCTGGGCCGGACGAGGAAGACGAAGTCCGCCGTCGGCATCGCCGTCACGCTGGTCTCGGCCGGCGTCGTGCTCGCACAGCTCGCCAGGAACCCGCGGGTGGCGCAGCGGCTACTCGTGGCGTCGGCCCGCACACTGGGACAGGCCGCGGGCAAGCTCGACAGCGTGGCCGGGCGCGGTCCGGCACAGCCGTTCGAGGAGACGTACGCGGACGCGGACGCGGACGCGGACGAGGACGGGCCCGAAGCGGAAGAGGCCGAAGGCGCCGAACGGGCCGAAGGAGCCGAAGACGCCGCCGGAGCCGAAGCGGCCGCCGGAGAGTACGCCGCGGCGGGTGAGCGCCCGTGACGACGCCGAACAGACTGCCCGAGCGGTACGAGGGCGGCAGCAGCGCGAACCTCGCCGACATCCTCGAACGGGTCCTCGACAAGGGCGTGGTGATCGCGGGTGACATCCGCATCAACCTGCTCGACATCGAGCTGCTGACCATCAAGCTCCGGCTGATCGTCGCCTCCGTCGACAAGGCCAAGGAGATGGGCATCGACTGGTGGGAGACCGATCCCGCACTCAGCTCCAACGCCCGGCGGGGCGAACTGTCCGAGGAGAACGACCGGTTGCGGCGGCGTATCGCCGAGCTGGAGCAGCGTCCCCCGGACCGCCCGGAACCGGAGGGAGAACGCCATGAACGCCATGAACCATGAACGCGGCGAGCGCCATGAACGGTGAACTGCGGTACGTCTACGCGGTGACAGCGCCCCTGGAGGCGCCGTTGGCTGACGGTGTACGGGGCGTTTGCGGCTCCGCCCCGTACACCGTCCACCACGCCGGACTGCGGGCCGTCGTCAGCCGCGTCCCCGAGGCGGACTTCGCCGAGGAGCCGCTGCGCGCGCATCTGGAGGACCTCGGGTGGCTGGAGGAGACGGCGAGGGCCCACCAGGCGGTGGTGGACGCGCTCACCGCAGTGACCTGCCCTCTTCCGCTCCGGCTGGCCACCGTCTACCGCGACGACGACGGGGTTCGGCGCGCCCTGGAAGCGGGCAGGGAGCAGTTCTCGCACACCCTCGACCGGCTGGCGGGCCGCGTCGAGTGGGGCGTGAAGGTCCACGCACAGCAAGAGCCCGCACCCGCCGCAGCGTCGGCGCCCGCAGCGAGCAGCGGGCGGGAGTTCCTGCGCCGCCGCAGGCAGGAGGTCACCTCGCGGGAGAACGCGCTGCAGGAGGCCGAGGAGCTCGGCCGCACTCTTCATGCGGCACTCACCGCGCAGGCCGAGGACGCGCGGGTGTACCCCGCGCAGAACCCGCAGCTGTCCCGGACGCCCGGGCAGAACCTGCTCAACGCGGCCTATCTTGTGCCCCGCGAACGGTCGGAGGAGTTCGTCACCCGCGTGGAGCGGCTCGGCGCGCACGACCCCTCCGTCCGGGTCGAGCTGACGGGCCCGTGGGCGCCGTACTCCTTCGCGGCACCGGACACACCGGACCGGCAGCGGGAGGGCAGCCATGACGGCGCCGTCTCCTGAGCCGTACGAGTCCCGCAAGCCACGCGAGCCGTACGAGCCCTACGCGTCCTACGAGCCCTGTGCGCCGCGCGGGCCGGTGGCTGTCGACTCCCAGCAGCCGCTGGCCCGGCGGCAGGTCGCGCTGGTGGATCTGCTGGACCGGCTGCTGGGTACCGGAGCCGTCCTCACCGGGTCGCTCACCCTGGGGATCGCCGACGTGGACCTGGTACGGATCGATCTGCGGGCCCTGATCAGCTCGGTCAACGCACATGTCCCCTCGCCCTGGGAGGGAGGGCAGCCGCTGTGACACGAGTGCCTGAGACCCGGGCCTCCGCGCCCCGCCGGCTCGACTTCGACCCCGACACGGTGGAGCGTGACCTGGCCGCGCTGGTGCTGACCGTCGTCGAACTGCTGCGGCAGCTGGTGGAGCGGCAGGCACTGCGCCGGGTGGAGGTCGGGGACCTGGACGAGGTCCAGGAGGAGCGGATCGGGATGACGCTCATGCTGCTGGAGGACCGTATGGAGCTGTTGCGGGAACGCTTCGGGCTGACGCCGGAGGAGCTGAACCTGGATCTCGGCCCGCTGGGTCCCCTGCTGCCTACCGAACGATGACGCCCGAAGCTGTTAGACCTCGGATATGAACGACGCGTTCTACTCCTCGTTGGGCCAGGGCTGGCCGCAGGTGGCCGACCTCGCCCTCGCTTTCTTCCTGACCTCGCTGATCGGCCTGGAGCGGCGCGCCAAGCACAAGAGCGCGGGGCTGCGCACCCACGCGCTGGTGGGGCTCGGCGCTGCGCTCTTCATGCTGGTCAGCAAGTACGGCTTCGCGGATCTGATGGGCAGGGAGGACATCTCCCTCGACCCGTCCCGGGTCGCGGCCCAGGTGGTCTCCGGCGTCGGGTTCCTCGGCGGCGGCGTCATCTTCCTGCGTCGCGACGTGGTGCGCGGACTGACGACGGCGGCGATCGTATGGGTCTCGGCCGCGGTCGGGATGGCCTGCGGCGCGGGGCTGCCGCTGCTGGCGGTCGCGACGGTGACCATGCACTTCCTCACGGTGTGGGGCTTCACCAAGATCAGCGACCGGCTGCCGGGTGTGGAGCCCGGCCATCTGCGGCTCACTTACGAGGAGGGGCGGGGCGTGCTGCGCAACACGCTGCAGATGTGTACGGAGCGTGGCTTCGTGGTGACCGAGACGAACGTCGAGCAGGTGGGTGAGCCGCGTCCGGAGCTCGCCAAGCTCACCCTCGCCGTGTCCGGGTCCGGCTCGGTGCCGGAGCTGGTGGGCGAGCTGATGACGGTCCCCGGGGTGCTTGCGGTCAACGGCCGCGCGGCGCCGGGTGTGCACGAAGGAGACTGAGCGTTTGGTATCGCTCAGCCGTTCGCCTTCGGGGCCGGCCAGGTTTCCTTTCGTCGGCCACGGAAACCCCGGTTGGTGACACCGCGAGCCGAAGGGGGCTGAGCACATGAACGCGGACGTCATGGGGACGGCCTTGGACGTCGCCGCCCGCGACCACCTGGTGGGCCTGGTGCCGGGGCTCATCGGGCTGTTCATCGTGGCCGCACTGATCGGCGCCGTCTGGCTCGGCATCCGGATCAAGAACCGTGAGCCCGAACTGCCCGACCCCGACCAGCAGCCGCACCTCCCGGACACCGGCCCGACCGACGAGATCACGGAGAACCGCGAGCCGGACGAGATGCCCCGGGACGGGATCCGCCGGCTGCCGCACAGCGGTGTGCACGACTACGGAGATCGAGAGGGTCACCCCGGCGAACCGCCGACGCGCAAGAAGTGGGAGCCCGGCAAGAGCGGGTCCTTCGGCAGCGGTGGGCCGGGCTGATCCCTCACTTGCCGATGCCCAGCGTCATCCCCGTGATGATGCGCCGGGAGAGCCAGCCGTACAGCAGCAGCATGGGAGCCACGATCAGACACAGCCCGGCGAACATCCCGCCCCAGTCGGCGCCCCGGTACTGCTGCTCACCGATGAAGCGGGCCAGCACGAGCGGCAGCGTGAAGTTGTCGTTGCTCTGCATGAGCGAGAGTGCGAACAGGGTCTCGTTCCAGTTGTTGATCAGCTGGAGGAGGAAAGCGGTGATCAGCCCGGAGCGCGCCAGCGGCAGCACGATCTGCCAGAAGGTGCGGGCGGGCGAGGCCCCGTCCAGGGCCGCCGCCTCCTCCAGCTCACCGGGCAGCGAGCGGAAGAATCCGGTCAGCAGGAAGACCGTGAACGGCATCGCCAGCCCCACGTACACCAGGAACAGCCCAGGCAGTGTGTCCACCATGTTCACCTCGGTGAGCATGAAGAACACCGGGATCAGCAGCACCTGCCCCGGCACGCCGAGCCCCAGGACGAACAGCATGGTCAGCGGCCCGGCGAGGGCGTTCAGCCGGCGGCTGAGCGCATAGGCGGCCGGGGCCGCCAGCACCACGGCCACCAGCGCCGCCGAGCCGCTGACCAGCACGCTGTTGAACGCGGCTCGCCCGAAGCCGGAGTCGAACGCCGTGCGGTAGTTGGACAGCTGCCACGGGTCGGGCAGTGCCCAGGGCCGGTCGAAGATCGCCCGGGAGTCCCGCAGCGAGGTCAGCACCATCCATACGAGCAGCAGCAGACCGGCCGCGACGGAGAGCCAGATCAGCCCGAGCCCGACGGCACGCGCGGGGCTCGTACGGGCGGAGCGCGTGAGAGGTGCGGTCACCGGCTCTCCTCGGGTTCGGCGGACTCCGTATGCAGCGGGACTCGGTATGGGGGACTCAGTACTCGACGGGGTCGCGGCGCATCAGACGGCGCAGCAGCGCGGTGAAGACGGCGACCAGCAACAGGCTGGTGATCCCGGCGGCGCAGACGGTGCCGAACTGCGGGACGTCCGAGCCGGTGAACGCGTTGCGGTAGATGTACAGGGCGCTCGTCCAGGTCTCGATGGGCGGGGCACTGGTGGTGAAGGTCCCGCCGAAGACCAGCACCAGCTCGAAGACCTTCACCGAGCTGATCGTCCACAGCACGGCGCACACGGTCACCACGTCCCAGCTCAGCGGCAGTGTGATGTGCCAGAACCTGCGGAAGGCCCCGGCGCCGGCCAGCTCCGCGTCCTCGTACAGATACCCGGGGATGTTGTCGACGGCGGCCATGATGATGGCGACGTAGAAGCCGGTGGAGGTGCACACCATCGTGGCCATGATCAGGAGAAAGACGTTGCCGCTCCCCAGCCACTTGGGCGGATCGTCCACCCCCAGCCCGGCCAGCGCCGAGTTGACCAGCCCGCCCGGGTTGAAGAGGAAGCCCGCCAGCACGCCGAAGACCATCGCGTTGACGATGTGCGGGAAGAAGATGACGGCCCGTACGAACCGCTTGCCCGCCATCTCCCGCAGCACCATCGTCAGCGCGAACGCCAGCACGAAGACGGCCAGCCCGACGAGCACCAGGATCTTGAAGGTGTTCACCATCGAGGTACGGAAGTAGGGATCGTCCACCAGCGCCCGGTAGCTGCCCAGGCCGTTCCACTCCATCGCGGCGTAGCCGTCCCAGCTGTGGAAGCTGGTCCACAGGCCGAACAGCAGCGGACCGAGGTAGAAGACCGCCAGGAACAGCAGCGCCGGGATCACGAACGGCCAGAACAGCCGCCGCCGTCCGAGCGCCAGCGGCGCATCGCGTCCAGCCGCACCCGGCGGCTGCCGCGCCTGCGCCTGCTTACGGCCCGCGGTCAGCACCGTCATCAGCGGTGCGCCTTCGCATAGGAGACGTGCAGTTTCTTCATCTCGGCGACGAACTCCTGCGGACCGGCCTCGCCGAAGAACAGCTTCTTGTACGCCGGGTAGAGGGCCTTGTCGGTGTACGAGGTCACCGAGCCGGGCAGCTGCTCGCGCGAGGGCGTGGACTCCATCTGCTCCTGGACGTCCCGCAGTACGGGCGGCGCCGCGATGTCGGGGCGCGGGGTGATGTTGTCCGCCTTGGTGGCGATACCGCGCAGCCGCTTCTTCGCCATGAAGTACGAGATGAACTTCTCGGCCGCTGCGGCGTTCTTGGCCTGCTTGGGCACCGCGAAGCCGAACACCCGCACGTCGGTGGCTTTCCGCCGGTCGGCCGTGGTGTCCGCGGCGGAGGGGAAGGGCGCTGCCCGGAAGTCGAAGCCCTTCCCGGCGAACTTCCGGGTCTCGGTGGGCAGCCAGCTGCCGTTCAGGTTGAACGCCGCCTTGCCCTGCGCCCAGCGGTTCTGCTGCTCGGGGTACTTGCTGGCGTCGTACCCCTTGAGCAGATAGCCCTTGTCGACCAGTTCGTGGATCTTCTTCGCCGCCTCCTTCACCGCCGGATCGTCCCAGCCCTTGCCGGAGGGGTCGGTGATGGCCTTCTTCATGACGCCGTCGCCGCCGATCCGGTCGGCCAGATAGTCCAGCCACCAGATGATGTAGACGGGCTGGTCGCCGTCGGCCGAGATGCAGGCGCGGCCCTTGGCCTTGAGCTTCGCGCAGACATCCAGCAGTTCGTCCCAGGACTTCGGGGGCCGTACGTCCTTGTCGGCCGCGTTGTACCAGAGGTTGACGGAGGTGACCTCGTAGGGGACGAGCCATCTGTTGCCGCCGCCGGGCAGCTTGCGCAGATAGTCCAGGTAGCTCATCTTCAGCGCCTTGGACAGTGGCTGCTTCTCGCCGGTCGCGGGCCGGTCGAAGACGGCGGACAGATCCTTGGCCCGGCCGGTCCGCACCAGCGTGGGGTAGAGCTTGTCGTCGGACTGGTCCACCAGGTCGGGCACCTTGCCGGTGGTCAGCGTGGGCGCGAGCTTCTCCAACACGGTGCGGCCCTGCCACTGCACGGTCACCTTGATGCCCGTGTCCGCGGTGAAGTCCTTGATGGCGGACTTGAGTACGGCCGCCTGCGGCTCGTTCTCGGTCCACATGGACCAGTACGTCAGGCTCTTGCCGTCGCCGCCGTCCGCGCCGCATCCCGTCAGTGAGCTGAGGACGGCCGTCGCCGCCAGCGCTACGGCGGCCGTGCGAGTTCCGGTGTGCGTCATGGGCCCTCCCGGCGAGGCGCGCGGTCCGTCTCCCCGGCGTCTCGGCCAGGACGCGCGAGATTGATGCGGACAGATCAATTGATCCCGCGCATGACGGCCAGGGTCAAGACACGTGCGGAGAAGTCCAGTTGTGCGGACCGCTTGTCCAGACCGGTGCCACTGGTCGGTGCCAATGGGGGTGCCGGTGCCGCTGCCGGTTGTGGCGCCCGGGGCTCACTTGTCGGGGGTGAGCAGTGCCGCGAGCGGTCCCGTGATGTCGGCGCGGCTCGGCGGAGCCGCCGCGGCGAGGGAGTGCAGCAGCAGACCGTCGAGCACGCGCGAGAGCGCCCGCGCAGTCCGCTCGTCCGTGTGCGCGCCCAGCACCTGGCGCTCGGTCTCCGCGTACAGCAGCGCGGAGTCGCGCAGTTCGGGTCGGCGCATGGCGGCGGCCGAGAGCTCGAAGGTGAGGACCAGTGCGGCGCGGTCCTCGCGCAGCAGCGTCTCCACCAGGTCGGCCAGCGCCTCGACCAACTCGGCGCGGGAGATCTCACCCAGTCCGGCACCCCAGGTGTGCAGTCGGCGTGCGTAGCGCTCGCTGAGCCTGCGGATGGCGGCGTCGAGCAGGTCGTTCAGCGTGGCGAAGTAGTACGTGGTCGAGCCGAGCGGGACGTCCGCCTCGCGGGCGACCGCACGGTGGCTGAGCCCCGCGATGCCGCCTTCCAGCAGAATCCGCTCGGTGGCGGCCATGATCCGCTCCCGGCGCCCGGGATCGGCCGGCCCGCGCTTGGCTCCCATCGGCGTTGCCCGTCCTTCTCCGTTCCGGCGGTTTTTGTGTACCCTAGTACACAGATTTATGTACGCCCGTACACAAATTTCTGTTCGTACACACGGGGACGCGGACCAGACGCGGAAGAACGGAGACATCGAGCCATGGCGCAGGAGATGACCACGAAGGCCGGGGCCCGCGAGTGGGCCGGTCTGCTGATCCTGACCCTGCCCGTGCTGTTGATCGCGATAGACCTCACCGTCCTCGGCTTCGCCGTCCCCGCGCTCAGCGAAGATCTCGCCCCGTCCAGCACCCAACTGCTGTGGCTCGTGGACATCTACTCGTTCGTGCTGGCCGGGCTGCTGGTGACCATGGGCACCCTCGGCGACCGAATAGGCAGGCGCAAGCTGCTGATGGCCGGCTGCGCCGGATTCGGCATCGCCTCAGCGCTCGCCGCCTACGCCCCCAGCGCAGCGGCGCTCATCGCGGCCCGCGTCCTGCTCGGCGTGGCGGGCGCGACGCTGATGCCTTCCACCCTCTCGCTGCTGCGCAGCATGTTCCGTGACGAGCGCCAGCGGCTGGTCGCCGTCGCCGCCTGGGGCTCGGCCTTCAGCGCCGGTTCCGCGCTCGGCCCCGTCGTCGGCGGGCTGCTCCTGGAGCACTTCTGGTGGGGCTCGGTCTTCCTGATCAACCTCCCGCTGGTGCTGCTCGCGCTGATCGGGCTGCCGCTGCTGGTGCCCGAGACGAAGGACCCCGCTCCGGGCCGCTTCGACCTGCCGAGCGCGGCCCTCACCCTGCTGACGGTGCTGCCCGTCGTCTACGCCATCAAGACCTTCGCGCACGGTGACCAGTTGGCGGCCCTGCCGTTCCTCGCCGCCGGACTGGCCTTCGGCACCGTGTTCGTACGCCGTCAGCGCACTCTCGTCGACCCGCTGATCGACATCTCGCTCTTCGGCATCCGCCACTTCTCCGCCGCGATCGTCACCAATGTGCTGGTGGTGTTCGTGATGGCCGGATCGCTGTTCTTCCTCCCGCAGTTCCTCCAGCTCTCTGCGGGCCTGTCGCCGCTGCGCGGCGGGCTGATGCTGCTGCCGGGCGCAGCGCTCTCGGTGGCCTCCGGATTCTTCGCGGCTGCCGCGGCCCGGCGCACCGGCGTACGGCAGCTGATCACCGCGGGGCTGGCGACCGCGGCGCTCGGCTTCGCGGCGCTCACGGCCCTGCCGCTGGGGCACGGGGTGGCCGTGGTCGTACTGGCCTTCTGCCTGGTGAGTGTGGGCGTGGGCACGGTGATGACGCTGACGAACAGCATGGTGCTCAACACCGTTCCCCCCGAGCGTGCGGGCGCCGCCTCCGCCGTTTCCGAGACCGGTATCGAGCTGGGCGGGGCGCTCGGCGTCGCCGTCCTGGGCAGCGTGCTCTCCTCCGCGTACCGGATGAGCCTCGACCCGGTGGACGGGGTGCCCGCGCGGGTGCTGGACGCGGCCCGCGAGACGCTCGGCAACGCCGTGGCCGCCGCCGCGCGACTGGGCGGCGACCCCGGCAGTGCGCTGGTCGCCGAGGCCAGGTCCGCCTTTGCCGGCGGCATCCAGGTTGCCGGACTGGCCGGCGCGGGCCTGCTCGCGGTGGCCGCGGCTCTGGCGTGGGTGCTGTTGGGGCCCCGGCGGATCTCGCGTACCCCGCAAGGGGGCTGCGCTTGCCCACCCTGCGCCCCTGGGGGCACCTCCCGGCCGGAGGCTGGGGGAGCAGACTGCCCAAGCTTCGCAGGGGAACGCGCCCCGTAAGGGGCGCGGGGAACTGCGCGACAAGCCACACGCAAGCCGCAGACTGCGAACGACGGGCAGGGGCCCCCTCCCGCGCATGTGAGGGCCCTCCCGCGGCTGGCGGGAAATGCACCCGTACCGGGGACAGACCGCTGCGTCGAACGGCCCAAGCCGCCCGCGTGCCGCGTCCGCCCGGCCGCTCTCGCGCGGTGCGCGGCCGCACGATCGTGCCATGACTCAGGTCGCACGAAAGAGACGGGCGGCGGCCCCACTGGCCGCGCTGCTGTGTGCCGTGGTGCTCGCCGGTGGCGCCCCGCAGGCGGTGGGGACCGCCCCCGCGAAGGGCGCTGCCGAGACGGCGCAACCGCTGCCGGCCCGGATCGCCTCGCTCTACCGGCAGGCCGCGGCCGCCTCGGCGCGCTACGAGGCCGCCAGCCGCAGGGCGGTGGCACAGCGCGCGGCGGTCGCCCGCTCCGCACGGGCCGTCGCCAGCGGCGAGGACCGGCTGCGGCGGCTGCACGGGCAACTGGGCGCGGTGGCCCGCAGCCAGTACCAGCAGGGCAGCTGGGCGCCCACCACCCGGCTGCTGATGACGGGTTCGCCGGACACCCTGCTCGACAAGCTCCGCTCGCAGCGCCAGGGCGATCACGCCTTCCGGCGGCTGCTGCACACCACCAAGGTCACCCAGCGGCGCCTCGTCCGGGACCGCGCTGACCAGCGGACCCAGTTGGGCAGGCTCAAGGCCGAGGCCGAGCGGCAGCGGCGGGCCAAGCGCGCCGTCGAACACCGGCTGGCGCAGGCCAGGGAGCGGCTGCGGGAGGCACGGGAGGAGCGTGCCGCGCGGGCCGCGGGCCCGATCTCCCGGGCGGCGCTCGAGGCCGAGCCCGGCACCGGCGGCTGCTCGTACAGCCCGCCGCCCGCCCACCGGGCCGGGAGCGGTGCCTCGTGGGTGGCGCCGGTCAAGGACTACACGCTGTCGGCGGGCTTCGCCTCTGCGGGCAAGCGCTGGGCGAACAGCCACACCGGGCAGGACTTCGCGGTCGGCATCGGCACCCCCGTACGGGCTGTCGGAGCGGGCACCGTCGTCAGGACGCGATGCGGCGGCCCTTTCGGCAATCACATCGTCATCAGGCACTCCAACGGCTACTACACCCAGTACGCGCACCTGTCCCGAATCCAGACCAGACCGGGCGACCAGGTACGGGCGGGGGAGCGCATCGGCCTCTCCGGCAACACGGGCAACTCCACCGGCCCGCACCTGCACTTCGAGGTACGCGTCACCCCCGAGGACGGCTCGGGCATCGACCCGCTGCCGTGGCTGCGCAGTCGCGGAGTGGATGTCTGACGACACGCTGACGATCCGCCGCCCGCCCGGCCACGATGCACCGCAGCCGGCAACGCACCCCGCCCGCAATGGCGGGGTGCCCCTCCCCGGGCGGGGCACCGTTCAGCCGGCGCCAACGCTCCCGTCTGCGGCAACCGCGCAGCCCGCACGGCGGGAGCACCCCGCAAGCCCGCCGATCAGTGCGGGACGAGGGTCCGATCGCGGACCTGCCCCTTGGTATGACGCCGCATCAAGCGCGCACGCTTGGCAGGAGTCTCCTGGCCGCCTCTATCGAGGCTGCCAGCAGACGATGACGAGTGATGAACGATGACGAGTGATGCAGCTCCGTTCCCCGATGAACCACCGAACAATCGCGAGGACAGGACGGAGCGTGGTCGCTGTGTATTGGCCAACACCGGCCACGTACGACGGTGCCCCCGACGGTCGGTGCGCTGAGGATCCTGTGCTGGGCTCTCCCACCCGTTGACGGCGGCGCCGTTCTGGTCGGACGGCATTGGGTGCGGACCCTGCTGTGGACAGTGCGGTGAAGGTGCTGCGGAAGCAGGGGTGCTGTGGTGCCGTCCGCGACTTGGAGCAAGCCGAACGCCGCGATAGCGGGGGACGGGCCCCGGGTTCCGACCCTCCCCGGGGCGTGCGGACGGTGTTCGTCACCTGCCGGGCGTCCGCGCCTCTTTCCGTGGTCGTGAACATCCGAGTGGCGTAAACAGTCGCGGCGCCTGCCCAACCGCTGTCGAAACGCCGCTCTGCCCCGGCTGTGACGGAGATCACCACGCTCGCCGTGACCGGAACCGTATTCCCCGACATCCAACAGAGCGAAAGAGCGATCCCCGTACCAGCGCCAAGTTGCCCATCAGTGGATCACTACTGCCACCGGGCGACGTGGTAACTGCCCCCCACCCCCAGAAGCCGGAGGCTTCGCGCCTTCTCGTACATGCCACTCTGGACAAAAGGAACAAAAATGCGCACTACCTTCAAGAAGACAATGGTCGTCGGCGTCGGCCTTCTGACTCTCGCCGGGGTTGCCGGAACAGCCCAGGCGGACGTGGTGCAGTCCGCGCTCGTCGGCACGAAGAAGCCCGAGCACGTCGGCGCGAAGAAAGCCGAGGACGCCGACGCGAAGAAGGGCAACGACGCCGACGCGAAGAGCACCGAGGACATCAGCACGCAGAAGGCCCAGCAAGACACGAAGAAGGGCAAGGACGTCGGCACGAAGAAGGTCGAGCGTCTCCGCACGAAGAAGGCCCAGCACCTCGGCACGAAGAAGCGCAAGGCCGTCGGGGCGAAGAAGGGCCAGGCCGTCGGGGCGAAGAAGGGCCAGGTGAAGGCCAAGAGGGACATCCTTATGCGGACCGATGCTGAAGGCTGCGTGGAATCGGGCAAGGCCATGATGAAGGCGAACATCGTCTCCGACTACGCCTGCATGGAGAGTGAAAAGCCGGGGGTGTGGGAGATCACCCCCTACCTCGAGCGAAGCTGGCTCGTCGGCCCGAAGCGCCTGGTGCAGGGCAAA
The DNA here is from genome assembly GCF_052246355.1 of Streptomyces sp. 3N207. Lineage (NCBI taxonomy): Bacteria > Bacillati > Actinomycetota > Actinomycetes > Kitasatosporales > Streptomycetaceae > Streptomyces > Streptomyces sp. 3N207. The sequence continues at coordinate 116,516 of NZ_JBQQBV010000011.1, forward strand.
CGGGATATCGCCGTCTACTCGGGTGCTTACGCAGACTGTAAGTTGACGGGCCGCAACTTCAAGCGGGCGGGCGTGATCGCGGCCTATGCCTGCGAGAAGGATGAAAGGCCGGACAGGTGGGAGCTCACCCCCTACTTCAACCGTAAGCGCTGATGTCCCCCGCCCGTTACTGGGGCCCCGGCCGGTCCGGCCTCCCAGCATGACAGAGCAAGGGCCGGGGCCCCACCGAACGTCGTCGGCAGGCCCCGGCCCGAATGCGGAGCGGTCCGTACGCGGTTATCCGTACGGAGCCAGTCCGTTCAGTTCTTGGCTGTGCGGAGGCTCCGAGGTGAAGCCTGGCTCAGCTCGACGGCGGCGGCCTCCTGACCCTCGGACGAGGAAGGCGGAGCAGATCTTCTCCGAGTCACCTGCCTTCACCTTCTTGCTGGTATCGGCGGCGGCGCAGTTCGGCCGCTTGGCCTCGCCCGTGAACAGGATGAGGGCGTTGGTGCGCTTGCCCCTGTCCATCTTGACGAGTCCACGCACACGTTCCGACAGAGCCCGCACCGCCGAGTCCTCCGTCTCCCCCCGGCCGACGCAGCCCGTCGTCCGCTCATCCAGCCCGGCGAACACCGGCACCGAGCCAGCATGGTGCATAAGCGCCTGCTCGTACGGCTGCGCTGTCGGGACCGCCCGCGTCGTTCCCTTCCCCGCGCGTCGGACGCACCGGAGCTGCCGGTCGTGGCGCGGGCGGCGGTGCCGGCTCCCTCTCCCACCAGCAAGCAACCCCACGGCGAGCAGCCGCACCGTATGACTGACACCGCGTCGGGCGACGGGGTACCGTCCTTGATCACGATCCGTACGAACGTGTGCACGGGAGCCGCCACGTGGACCCCACCCACGACGTACGCCCCAGACTGCGGGCGGACGCGCTGTTCACGGCGACCGAGGGCGGGGTCCTGCTCCAGTACTCCGAGGGCCGGTTCGTCCTCAAAGGGCGGACGGCTTACCAGTGGTTGTGCCGCCTCGCCCCCCATCTGACCGGCGCCCACACGGTCGCTGAGCTGTGCAACGGGCTGCCCGAGGAGCGCCGGGCCACCGTCACCGCGATGGTGAGTACGCTGCTGCGGCGTGGCGTGGTGCGCGACGTACGCCCCGACGACTCCGGGGCACAGGACGGGAGTTCGCTGCTCTCCGACGCCGTCCGCGACCGCTTCCGGGACCAACTCGCCTACCTCGACCATCAGCTCGGCGGCGGCTCGGCTACCGCCTTCGCCCGGTTCCGCGACACCCGCGTGCTGATCGCGGGCCGCGGCGAGGCGGCCGAGAGCTGCGCGGTGACTCTGCTGCGCAACGGGCTGCGGACAGTCACCCTCATCGGCGCGTACCAGGAGCCGCCGCGCCAACTCCTGCTGGAGCGGGACGCTTTGCGCGCTGTGCACTGCGATGCCGATGTGGTGTTGCACCCGGCGGGCGAGTACGGCGCCGGTCCGGGCGACGCGGACGGAGCTGCCGACCTGGTCGTGGCATGCGGTATGGGATACGGAGAACTCGTCCGCCGCAACCGCGCGGCGCTCGACGGCGGTCCCGCACTGCTGCCGCTGACCGTACTGGACGGCACGGCCGTGCTCGGGCCGCTGGTGCAGCGTGCGGGGCACGGCGTAACGGGCGGTGGCGACGAGTGGCCGGGGGGCTGCTGGCAGTGCGCCGTGCTGCGGCTCGCGGCCAATCTGGAGCCGCCCGCTGCCGCGGCGCTCCTGCGTGCCGTGCACACGGAGCGGACAGCGGCCGGGCCGGACGCGCAGCTCGGGCGCATGCTCGGTACGACGCTCGCGTTCGAGGTCTTCCGGCACCGCACGGGTGCCCTGCCCGCGGAGTGCGCGGGTGCCCTCGTCACCCAGGACTGCGTGACCTTGGCGACCTCGCGGGAGACCCTGCTCGCGCACCCCGACTGCGGGGCGTGCGGCGGACTGCCCAAGGCGCGGGGCGCTGCGCGCGAGCCGAGTACTCCGGCATCCGGCAAGGCGGAGGAGGAGGTGCTGTTCGGCACGCACGCCGGGGTCTTCCGGCGCTACGCCGACGACGAGCTCCCGCAGTCACCGGTTCGCGCCGCCTGCGTCGAGGTCGCGGCGCCCGGACCGTCCGCCGTACCTCCCCGGGCCGTCACCGCCTTCGCCCTCGACACCCAGACCGACGCCAGAGCCGCAGCGCGCAACGCAGCAGCGCTGGCGTACGAGACGCTGCTGCACGCGCACGGCCTGCCGCGGAGCGCCGCACCGTACCTCGCTGACGCGGCGGAGGAGCGCGTATCCGGCGCCGAGTTGAGCACGTGGAGCGGGACCGGGCAGGACGACGGCCACCCAGCTGAGGGGCCGTGGCTGCGGGCGTGGGTGTGGGATTCCGCGGAGCCCCCGAGCCCCGGTCACGGGCGGACGGTGGCCGTGCCGGCGGCAGCCGTCCACCCCGGCGGCGCGGTCGACCGCGACGGATGCTTCGAACCCGGGAGCGCGGGTGCCGGAGCGGGCGCCACCGTCGAAGCCGCCGCGCGGGCCGGGCTGTTGTCGGTTCTCGCCTACGAGGGTGTCGCCTCCGCTCTGCGCGGGGAGGCCCTCGCGCGGACGCTGCCCGTGGACGCGGCTGCCGAAGGGGACCAGGGGTTTCTCCTCCGTTCTGTCGCGCACTTCGACCAGCGGGTCACCCTGCTCGAACTCCCCGGTGCGGCGCCCGCACACGCCGTGGCCGCGCTCGCCTCCGACGAAGCCCTCGACGAAACCTCCGACGAAGCCCCCGACGGGATCTCCGACAGCACCGCTCAAGCGCTCGGCTACGGCACGACCCGCACAGAGGCCACCGTCCACGCCCTCCGCGATCTGGTCGGCACCCTCCAACTGACGCGGCACGGCCAGGCGGTGGACCTCGGCGATCCCCTGGTGGCCGGGCTCGACGCGCAGGCCCTGGCGGCGACGGCCCAGGAACCGGTGCCGCCTGTCGCACCGGCCGGTCCCGAAGAGCCCTGGCCCGGTCATGGGCCGATGACGGCGGCGGCGTCCGGCAGGGAAGTGCTCGTCGTGGTGACGACGCCGCCGGACCTGCGCGCGGGTGGCGTGGAGACCGTACGGGTGCTGCTGCGCAGCCGCCGGGAGGCACCGGAGTGACGGCCACGACCGAGAAGACGGTGGACAACGACCGGCTCCGCGTGGCGGAGGAGCTGACGCGCCGCCTGCGCGACGTCGGCCTCGCGGAGCCGTTCTCCGTCCACGTACGGCTGCTGGGCGCGAGCGACGCCTACGCAGCGCCGGAGCAGCCGCCCGACTGTTCGGCCGGCACCACGCTCGTCCCCGTACATCTGCACAGCAGATACGCCCTGCTCGGGCCCCTCGGCCCGCAGCAGTCGGCGCCGGGACGCCCGTGCTTCCACTGTGTGGCGACCCGCTGGCAGGCTCTGCGCCCCGCCGTCGAGCGCGACGCCTTGGAGCGCGGGCCGGATTCCCCCCTCCATGCGGCGGCGCCGAACCCGTATCTGACCCCGTTCGCCCTCGACATGCTCGCCCACCTGGCGACGGCCGCACTCGATGCTGAACGCAGGGATGAACGCAGGGAGATGTCGACCGCGCCCCGCACCGGCACCGTGCACCGACTGGCGCTCGACACCCTCCGCGTTGAGCGTGCCCGGCTGCTGGCCGACCCCGCGTGCCCCCGGTGCGGGGCGCGACAGGCCGCCGCCTCGGAAAGTGGCGCTGTCCCGCTGCGGCCCGGCCTCGTCCCGCGCCCCGGCTCCTCCCGGTTGCTGAGTCCCGCAGAGGCCATGCCGGAGTGGGCCTCCGAAGCGCTTGCCAACCCCGTCTGCGGCGCGCTCGGCACGCGCGTACGGCCGGACCGGGAGGCGGCCAACACGGCGCCGGCGAGCGGTCGTTTCGCGGTACGCGGTGCACCCCGACTGATGGATGTCCACTTCAGCGGGCACGCCGACAGCTACCGGGACAGCGCGGCCCTCGCCCTGTGCGAAGGGCTGGAGCGGCTGGCGGGTCTGCGTGAGGGCGGCGCCGAGCGGATCCCGGCCGCCCGGTCGGAACTGCGGCACCCGTCCGTGGACCCGCGCGAATGCGGCCTCCCGGACGCGGCGTTCTTCGAGGGAGCACCCTCGCACTTCGTACCGTACGACGAGGAGTTGGTCCTGCCGTGGGTGTGGGGCTGGTCGCTGCGGGACGAGCGGCCGGTGCTGGTTCCCGAGCAGCTGGTCGACTACCGGCTGGCCGGTCCGGGTCCGTTCTTCGCGGCCGAGACCTCCAGCGGGTATGCGGGCGGCTCCTGCGTGGAAGAGGCCGCGCTGCACGGGCTGCTGGAGGTGGTCGAGCGGGACGCGTTCCTGTTGGCCTGGCTCGGGCGGGCCCGGCTGCCGCGGATCGCGGTGGAGAGCTGCCGGTCCCCTTCGCTGCTGTCCCTCGCCGAACGGATCCGGCGCGGCGGCTACCGGCTGCGGCTTCTGGACAACCGCATCGATCTGCCCGTACCCGTCGTGACCGCAGTCGCGACCCGCGAGGACGGCGGACCGGGGGCGCTGTGCCTGTCGTCCGCCGCCGCGCTCGATCCGGAACGCGCCGCCGAGTCGGCCGTACGCGAGGTCGCCAGCTCTCTGTCCGGCTTTCCCGAACGCACGGCAGAGAACCTCGACCGGCTGCGCGCCATGGCGCGGGACTTCACCTTGGTGCGTGAACTCGCCGACCACGCCGCGCTGTACGGCCTCCCGGAGACGGTGCGGCACGCCGCGTTCCTCCTGGGTCCTGAGGACGAGGCGCGTCCCCTGGCCGAGATCTACCGTGACGGTGGCGAACGCGGTGCCGGACGCGGCAGCGGCGCGCGCGGCGAAGGCGTACCGCCCGCCGGAGACCTGTCCGCCGCCGTACGCCACTGCCGTGACCTGCTCGCCGCGCGCGGCTTCGAGGTGGTCGTCGTCGACCGGACGGGCCCCGAACAGCGGGCGGTCGGGACGAGCGTGGTGCGGGTGCTGGTGCCCGGGCTGCTGCCGATCGACTTCGGTGCGCGGCGGCACCGTGCGCCCGGTATGGCCCGGTCCCGCACCGCGTTGCGGAGCGCCGGGCTGCGTGACCACGACCTGACGGCTGCGGAGCTCAATCCGGCTCCGCATCCGTTCATGTGAGGGGGAGGGAGACGTGTCCGAAAGCGCAGAGCAAGGTGGGGCGGACGACCGCGTGGCGACCGTCACCCGCTATCTGGACGCGGTGCTGCGGCGGGCCTCGGTGCCGATGGAGACCGAGCCCTTCGAGCCGGACTGGCAGGACCAGCCCCGGAGCCACAAGATCTACCGCGGGGTGCCCGGCTTCCCGCTCCCCGACGCCCCGCCGCAGCCCCTCCGTCCGCTGGGGGAGGCCCTGTTCGCCCAGGACCCGGGGGAGAGGGCGGCCTTCACCGTGCCGCTCCTCGCCGGGATGCTCCGGTACTCCTACGGCTGGCTCTCCCGTCGGCTCCAGATCACCGCCGACCCGGGCCAGGGCGGCCGGGAGGCGTACGCGCACGCCGCGTGGGCGCGTGGCAGCGCAGCGGGCGGTGGCCTGTACCCGTGCGAGCTCTACTGGGTGTGCGGCCCGGGCGCGGGCCCCCTGCCGGGCGTCTACCACTACGACCAGCCCGCGCACGCCCTCCGCCGCATCGCCACGGGCGACATCTCGCCCCGGGTACGCGAGGCGCTGGGCGCCGGGCCGACCGCCGGGCGCCAGTTCCTCCTCGTCACCGTGCGGTTCTGGCAGAACGCCTTCAAGTACGGGGAGTTCAGCTACCACTGCGTCACCATGGACCTCGGCTGCCTGCTGCGGACCTGGCAGACCTGGGCGGCGTCCTGCGGCATCGGGCTCCACCCCCTCCTGTGGTACGACGAGCCGGAGCTGGACCGGCTGCTGGGCCTCGACCCCGCCACCGAGAGCGTCCTGGCCGCGGTGCCGCTGCCCTGGCGGGGCGCCACCGGCGATGAGAACGAGGGGACTGGCGATGAGAACGACGGGCCCGTGACCGGCCGTCGCTTCACCCCAGGCGTCGCCACACCCGTCGCCGAACGGTCCCGTACCGTACGGCGATTCCCCGCCGCCGAGGCGGCCCAGCTGGCGGCGGCGTACGACACGGGGCGGGGGCCGGCACCCGGGGCGCTGGTCGAGGCCGCGGCGGGGAAGTCCGGCACGCCCGCGGGCGCCGCCGTCCCGCTGCCCGCGTCGACCCCGCTCACCGGTGGTGTAGCCGAAGCGCTCGCCGCCCGGCGCAGCAGCTTCGGCCGGTTCTCGACGCACCACCCGCTCGCCGCCGAGGACTTGTCCGCGCTGCTGGAGGCAGCCGCGGCCGGGCGCCGACTGCACACCGGGGCGCCCCCGCTCACCCGGCTGGCCGTTTTCGTGCAGCATGTGTCCGGAGTGCGGGCGGGGCTGTACCTCCACGACTCCGCGGCGCACACCCTCGTCCCGCTGCCCGGACCGGCCCCGCACCCGTTCCTCCAGCGGGCCTACACGCTCAACAACTACAACCTCCAGCAGGCCGCCGCCGTCCTCGTCGTCCTCGCCCGCCCGCACGCCGTCGTGGCTGCTGCCGGGCCGCGCGGCTACCGGCTGCTCAACGCCGAGGTGGGAGCGGTCGCGCAGACGGCCTACCTCGCTGCCGCCGCCCTCGGCACCGGCTGCGGCGCAGCGCTCGGCTTCGACTACGAGGCCCTCCACACGGCTCTCGGCCTGGCCCTCGGCCCGGACACCTGGCCGCTGCTGCTGCTCATGACGGGCCACGAGCGCCCCGACCGACCCCGTTTCGACGCCTCCCTCACCCCCAGCCCTCGCACGGACCGGACCGACCATCCATGACCGACACCCCCTCCCGCCCGCTCCCCGCCGCCCTCGAGCTCGCCCCCGACCTCATCCTCCGCGTCGCCGGGCTCCCCCTCGCGGCCCTCGCCCCCCTGCGCGCCCCCGGCACCGTCGCGTGGACGCGGACGGCACTGGAGCTGGAGGACAGCATGGCCGCGCTGGCACCCGCGGCCGAGGACGCCCTCGCCGAGGCCGTCGCACACACCGAGCACCCCGCGACCCGCCGGGCCCTGCTCGCCCTGCGCCGCGATCTCCACAACGCCCGTACGCCGTCCCGCGAAACGCTGCGCACCGCCGAGCCGGTGGCCCCCTCGCCCGCCGCCGACTGGCTCGCCCTGCGGCACCGTTACGAGGCGCACCTGGCCGCCGCCGAGTCCACGCTCGCCGCCGAACTGGCCGCCGGTCGCCACCAGTTGCGCCACCTCGCCCACGATCCCGCCCTCCGTGCCGGTGTCCAGGCCGCCTCTCCCACCCTGGACGCCGCCCTCCCCGGCTACCTCGCGGCCGATGACGTGCCACCGAGCGACAAGCGGGCCCGGAAGACGGAACGGTCGCTGGTGTCGTACGTCTACCGGGCGGCGCTCAAGACCAGCCCCTTCAGCACCCTCACCAGCCTGGCCCGCGGACGTTTCCACGACTCCGGTCCTGCACTGGGGCTCGCCCTCGCGGAAAACGTCCCCCCGCGGCCCCTCCTGCGCGCCCGGCCCAACCTGACCGCACTCCACGAGATCGCCGTCGCCGCGCTCGGCGATCCGGCCACCAGGGCGGCCCTCCCGTTCCACGCGGCCGGCGGGTGGCGCCGTACCGGCGGGCGCGTCCACTACGTACGCCGTCGCTACCGGCCCGTCGATCCCGGCCTCGCCCTCGCCACCCCGGGAGTGCTGGAGGAGGAGCCGTTCCAACTCCCGGCGGGTCCCGTTCTCGACGAGGCGCTGCGGCTCCTCGACGCGGCCGGGGACGCCGGGCTCACCCTGCCGCGGCTCGCCGACGCGCTGCACCGCTCCGACCCGGACGGCAGACCCCGGGAGCGGCTGGACGGCTACCTCGCCAAGCTGGTGGAGCTGGGCCTGCTCACCACACCCGCGCTCGCCCCCGACATCCACCACCCCGACCCGGTGGCCGAGCTGGCCGGCCGGCTGCGTACGCTCGGCCTGCCCTCCCCCGGTCCAGGGCCGTCCCTCACCGACCGGCTGGAGCGGATACGGGAGCTCGCCGACGGCTTCCCCCTCGCGCCGCCCGAGGAGCGCGCCCGTCGTACTGCCGCGCTCCGTACCGAGGTGGCCGAGGCACAGCGGGCGCTCGGCCGCTCGACGCCGGTCGTGCCCAGGACCGCCGTCTACGAGGACGCCGTGCTGGCCGCGCCGGCCACCGCCTCCCTCCCGGCGTGGGAGGACGGGCCGCTGCCCGCGCTGCGGTGCTTCACCCGGCTGCTGCCCGCATTCGATCTGATGCTGCTGGACAGACTGCTGGTGCGCGCCCACTTCCGCTCCCGGTACGGGCCCGGCGGGACCTGCGACGACGTGTCCGGCTTCGCGCAGGAGCTGCACCAGTCGTGCGGCAAGTGGCTGTCGGGCACCGGCACCCGGCTCGGCACGCTCGCGGCGGACGGTACGTACGTGCCGCGCGCGAACCCCTACGACGATCCGCGGGTCGCGACGTTGAGTGCGGCCCACGAGGAGTTCTCCCGCGCGCTGCGCGCCGCGCTCGACGCCCGGCTCCCCGAAGGGGAGCCCCGGCCGCCCGGGGCACCCGAACTCGTCCTGGAGGCGGCGGATCTGGACCGGGCCGCCGCCCTGCTGCCGCCCGACGACCCCGGCATGCCGCGCAGCTACTCCTGCTACCTCCAGTGGGCCGAGCCCGCCGGGGACCGCCGCCCGCTCACCGTCCTCAACTGGGCCTACTCGGGCCTCGGCCAGCCCCTCGCCCGGTTCGCCAGGTCCTTCGGACCGGAGGCCGAACGTGAACTGACGGACGGCATCCGGGCCCGGCATGCCCGGCTGCTACCGCGCGATGCCGTCGCCGCCGACCTGAGCGGCGGCTACGACACCTCCAACCTGGCACTGCGGCCCGCGCCGGCCCCCTACCGGCTGACCGGGCCCGCCGAGGCCCCGCACGGGCCCGCCGAACGCCGGCTCCCCGTCGGCGATCTGGAGCTGGTCGACGATGAGGAGAGCGGCGAACTGCGGCTGGTCTCGCGGCGGCTGGACAAGCGCGTTGTCCCGTTGTGGCTCGGCGGTCTCGTCCCCATGGCGCTGCCCCGCGTCCAGCGCACCCTGCTGGCGCTCTCCCCGGCCGCCATGCCGCTCGTCGCGGACCTGTGGGGGTGCCTGGACGGCGGCGGGCCGACGGACCGCCCCCGGGTGCGGCACGGCTCGCTGGTCCTGGCCCGCCGCAGCCGGCGGTTCGCGGGGTCCGAACTACCCGGCCCGCAGCCGCCCGCCGAAACCGCGCGCGGCTTCCTCGCCCGCCGCCGGTGGTGGCGCGCGACGGGGCTGCCGGAGCGGGTGATGGCCCGTACCGACACCGACCGCAAGCCGCACCCCGTGGACGCCGACAGCCCGCTGTCCCTCGCACTGCTCGACCACCGGCTGCGCGGCGCGGGTGAGGCGGTCTTCACCGAACTGCTGCCCGACGTCACCGAACCGGCCCTGCGCGCGGGCGGCTCCGCGTACGCGTCGGAGGTGTGCGTGGAACTCGACGCGGCTCCCGCCCCCCTCGAACAGGCACAGCACAGCGGAAGGACGAACCCCCAGTGACCGACACCGACCAGGCGCGGCCCCCGGCCGAGCAGCGCAGCACCGGGCCCGCCGCGCCCCTCAACGCCGACGACCGCCCGCCCGCCGAGCTGCGCCCCGGCGAGTGGCTGTCCGCGCACGTCTACTACGCCGGGGACCGCGACCCGCTGCTGGGCGAGTGTGTCGGCCCGCTGTTCGAGCGGCTGCGCGGCGAAGGGCTCGCCGAGTGCTGCTACTTCCTCCGCCACTGGCTGGAGGGCCCGCACGTACGGCTGCGGGTACGGCCCGTGCACACGGACGCGATCCCGGCCCTCACCGCCGCGATCGAGGGGGCCGTCGGCGACTTTCTGGGCCGCCGCCCCTCCGTCTACGATCCCGCGGTCGACCTGACCGACGAGCAGTACCGGGAGCGCTTCCGGCTGGAGTTCTCCGACGCGCAGTGGGACGCCCGCTACGGCCCCGGCACCGTGCGGATGCCTCGCCGCCCCAACGACTCCCTCGCCTACCTCGGCTACGAGCCGGAGCTGGAGCGCTACGGCGGCCCGGCGGGTGTGGCGCTTGCGGAATGGCACGCCGACCGCTCAAGCACTCTCGTCGCGAGCCTGCTGGCTTCCACGAACACCCAGGTCGGCAGCGTCCGGCTGGGCCTGGCCGCGCAGCTGACGGCGACGCTCGCGCTGACCGTGCTGGACGACACCGAACGCACCGTCGCCTTCTTCGAGCAGCGGATGGCCGACTGGGCGCCCCTGTTCAAGGCGCGCTACGGCACCTACGCCGCCGCCTACCAGCGGATGGCGGGCCCGGTGGGCGACAAGGTCGAGGCGCTGCACGCGGGCGTCCTCGGGGGGCAGCCCGAGCTGCTCGCCGGGTTCCTGTGCCGCTGGGCCGAGCACGGCACCGAACTGCGCGCCCGCATCGACGAGGAAGCCCGGCGCGGGGCACTGGTGTTCCCCTCGGGCGACGGAACGGGCGCGCCGGTGGCCGTGGGCGCCGAGACCGCGCGTGCCGCCCTCCTCGCCGGGATCGTGCACATGGGGTGCAACCGGCTCGGGGTGACCGTCGGCAACGAGGACTACCTCGCCTATCTGCTGCACCGGGCGCTCCGGGAGCGGGTGCAGGGACTGCCGGCGGATCGATGACGACCGCACCCCGTCAGCTATTGACCATGGCGAAAACTGATCTCCACAATGGCGGGTGTCCGTATAACTCGCGTAGTGAACAAGGGAGTTGGCACATGCTCGTAGACGAGTTGGAGGCCCTGGAGGCCGAGACCTTCGAGATCGAGGAGATCGAGGAGCCGCCGCAGGTCATCGCCAGCACGACGGCCTCGGGACCGCTCTGCCACTGAGCCGTGCGGCAGCCGCCGCCGGGCACTGTCCGTGCTGTACGCAGTCGGACGGCGCCCGGCGGTGAGCCGTCCACGAGTGACCGAAAGCGAATCGTCCCGGCCAACGGCCGGGCCTGTCGCACCACCACACGACCGGAGAAGACGGTGACCCAGAAGGTGACCCAGGAGAACAAGCGGCCCCGCGGCACGAGCGATATCTGGGAGGCCGCCGACCTGGTCACCCCCATGGCCGTACGCGTCGCCGCCACACTGCGCCTCGCCGATCACATAGGGGAGGGCACCGCCCCCCTCGACCACCTCGCCGAGCGTTCAGGCGCCCCCGCACATCTGCTGGAACGGCTGCTCAACCACCTCGTCGACGCGGAGGTGTTCACCCAGCCGGAGCCGCACCTCTACGGCCTCACCGAACTGGGCACCCAGCTGCGCGCCGACCACCCCGGCAGCCCTCGCGACTGGCTCGACACCGGCAGCGCCTTCGGCCGCGGCGACCTCGCGCTGGTCCACCTGCTGGAGAGCATCCGCACGGGCCGGCCGGGATACGACACCGCCTACGGCCGCTCCTTCTGGGCTGACCTGGAAGACCGGCCGGAACTGTCTGCATCGTTCGACACCTTGCTCGCCTCGCTGCTCGTACCCGGCGAGACGAAGGCCGCCGCCGACGGCTACGACTGGGGCGCGCTCGGCCACCTCGTCGACGTGGGAGGCGGCGACGCCACGCTCCTCACAGCGCTGCTCACCGCGCACCCCGAACTCCGCGGCACCCTGGTGGAGTTGCCAGGCCCGGCCGCGGCGGCCCGCACCAAGCTCGCCGAACAGGGGCTGACCGAGCGGTGCGCCGTCCTGGAGTCCAGCTTCCTGGACCCGCTGCCCGAGGAGTCCCACGGCGCGGGCGGCTATCTGCTCTCCGTCGTGCTGCACGACTGGGACGACGCACACGCGCTGGGCATCCTGCAGAACTGCGCCCGCGCCGCCCGCCCCGGCAGCCGGGTGCTGCTGGTCGAGGGGCTGCGCGACGACCCGCAGGGTGCACGCGTCCGCTCCGAGATGGATCTGCGGATGCTCACCTACTTCTCCGGGCAGGAGCGCACCCGCGAACAGCTCGCCGCGCTCGGCGACCGCGCCGGGTTCGATCTCGGCGCGGTGCGCAAGCTCAGCTACTACCGCTCCCTGGTGGAACTCGTCGCCCGCTGACTCCCGTTGCGCACCGGCGCGGGAAATCCGCGCCACCCGGCCCGGGGCAGGGCAGACGAACGGCAGGTCCGCGCCTATGGATGACCGGCCCGCAGGCGCGGGCCGGTCACCCACTCGTCGGTCAGCGGGTCAAGCTGGAGGCGTCCTCCCCGTGCGGCTCGGCGGCAGCGGGCTCGGCCGCACCATCGGGTGCGGTCTCGGCGGTGATGCGCTCCGCCGCCTTGTTGTGCTGCTCCTCCCAGGTGGAGAGGGCGAGTCCGCAGGCGTGGTCCATATGCCGCAGCTTCTCCAGGCGCAGTTCGACCCGGCGATCTGTTGGCAGTGCCTCCAACTGGTCCTGGAGCTTGGGCAGCCGCAGGAATGTGGCGTTGCCCAGCACCATGACCCGCAGCGGCCGGTCCGCACCCGGGTCCTCCGTCTCCACGTGGATGTGCGAGGTCTCCCAGGCGGTCTTGACCACCGCCATCAGCAGCCCCAGCAGTACGCCCTCGAACATGTTGGTGAGGACGATCGCCAGCGCGGTGACGGCCAGCACCACGGCCTCGGCCCGGTGCTCCCGCCACATGGGGGCCAGCTCGCGCAGCGGAATCAGCTTCCAGCCCGCGTGGACCAGGATGCCCGCCAGTGCGGAGAGCGGGATCATGCCCAGCGCGCCGGGAAGCGCGACGGTGAACACCAGCAGCCACAGACCGTGCAGCACCCGGGCAGCCTTCGTCTTCGCCCCGGCCGACACATTGGCCGAGCTGCGGACGATGACCGCCGTCATGGGCAGCGCACCCAGCGCTCCGCAGACGGTGTTCCCGGCGCCCTGAGCGATCAGCTCCTTGTTGTAGTCGGTACGCGGTCCGTCGTGCAGCCGGTCGACGGCGGCCGCGCTGAACAGCGACTCGGCCGAGGCGATCAGGGTGAACGCCAGCACCGTGCTGAGCATGCCGATCGAGGCCAGTCCGCCGAAGTCGCTCATTCCGGGGGGCTGGATGGAATCCAGCAGGCCCTGCACCTCGACGCGTGCGATGGGCAGGTCGAGGGCGACGGTCGCGGTCGTGGCCAGCAGAACGGCGGCCAGCGGCGCGGGCAGCACCCGTGCCCCGGCCCGCCACTTCGGCCACACCACCAGGACCGCCACCGTGCCTGCGCCGACGGCGAAGGCGGCCAGTGCCGTGCTGTCGCCCACCGTGTCCAGCACGAGCCGGCCCAGGCCCAGGATCTTCTCCGGGCCGCTGCCGGGTGCCTTGGCGTCGGCGAGCGAGTACAGCTGCCCGGCGATCAGCACCAGGCCGATACCGGCGAGCATGCCCTGGACGACGGAGACGGAGATCGCCCGGAACCAGCGGCCCAGCCGCAGCACGCCCATCAGCAGCTGCAGCAGCCCCGCGGCCAGCACCAGGACGCCCAGTCCGCTGAGGCCGTAGGTCTGCACCGCCTCGTACACCAGCACCGTCAGACCGGCGGCCGGACCGCTGACCTGGAGGCTGCTGCCGGGCAGGAACCCGGTGACCAGCCCGCCCACGATGCCGGTGACCAGCCCGAGTTCGGCCGGTACCCCGGAGGCGACGGCGACGCCCACGCACAGCGGCAGGGCGACGAGGAAGACGACGAGCGAGGCGGTGAAGTCCGCCCGCAGCAGGCTTTTCGAGTACGTCATGACGCCACCTCTCAGAGCGGGAGGAACGCGTCGGAACGCGTGTCGAGTTCGAGCACCTGGCCGGTGTCGATGGTGTAGAACCAGCCGCGCAGCGCCAGCTCTCCGGAGGCTTCCCGTTCCGCGACGCACGGGTAGTCCCGCAGTCGCGCGAGCTGGGCCCGTACGTGGCGCTGCACGGCGGCGGCCACATCGGGTTGCTCCCGCTCGGCGTCGTCGGGCGCGAGTTCGACAGGCGAGGGCAGTTGGGTGCTCAGCCAGCCGTGCACGGCGGGCACGGCCGCCAGGTCCTCCTCCCGCACCCGGGCGCCGACCGCGCCGCAGTGCGAGTGCCCGCACACCACGATCTCGGGTACTTCCAGTACCCGGACCGCGTATTCGATGGTGGCGGACTCGCCGCTGGGCCGGCCCGCGGCGCCGTAGGGCGGCACCGCGTTGCCCGCGGTGCGCAGTTCGAACAGCTGGCCAGGGCGGGCGCCGGTGAAGACCGCGGGCTGGACCCGCGAGTCGGAGCAGGTGATGAAGAGTGCTTCTGGCGACTGGCCCTGTGCCAGCCTGCCGTAGCTTTCCCGTTCGTCGGTACGGTCGCTTATCCGTGCGGAAAAGGCGCGTGCGTGAGGGATGAGTGAGCGCATGAGGATTACCTTGCGTTCAGGTGCGTACGGATGTCGGTGAGAAGTCGGATACCCGGCAGGGGCCGGTATCGGCTGGTCACGGACAGGCGCGCCGTTAAGCGGCTGCCGCGGGCGGTATCAGTGCCGCAGCACCTGGTGCAGTACGGGAACCTCGACGGATCTGCGCCACGGCATCCCGGCGCTGCCGTTCCCGGGCAGCGCGGAGGGGTAGTCGTCGGCGAGCGATTGGGTCTGCCGGCCCCCCGCGTACTGCGGGCGCTCGCCGGGGGCCGGCGGTGTGGTGTGGTGGCGTACGGCGCGGCGCGGATGACAGTCGGCGTCACCGTGCTCGGCGTCGTCGGCCACGGGCGGTGAGACGTCCGTGGCGGTCGCGGCTGCGGCCGTCGGTCCGGCGGCAGATGCCGGGAGGGCAGCTGCGGCCTCGGTGGCCAGCAGTACGGAGAGGAGAAGGACGAGGGCGGAGACGCATGCTCGTACGGCGGTCACGCAGCGTCGCATCGTCCTCCCCCCTGTCCATGGCTCCGAGCTGGGCGTATTCAATCGTCGCCCACAGGGTGTGACGAACCCGCACGGCGGAGGTGAACAGCAGGTGAACTAACCTGGGAGATGCGGAGATTTTCGCTCACAGGGTCTTGTTTTCGGCCGCAACGGCGAGAATTGATCGCTGAGAGAGCTCGCTCGTATGATCGATAGTCGAACTCCGACGCCTCTGACCCGGGATGTCAGCCCTTGAAGGCTCCCTGCAACAAGCCGGAAACAAAGCTACGTTGAAATAGCAGGTACACGATTGTGATCGGCAACATCACAAGGATGGTCCCGGCAGCAAGCATTGGCACATCCGTGTTGTTCTGTCCCACGAAGAACCCGAGTCCCGCCGGTGCCGTCCGCTTGGCCGCGTCCTGCATCAACACCAGCACCAGCAGAAACTGGTTCCACGACCACATGAACACCAGCACCCCGAGCGTCGTCAGCGACGGCCGGGCCAGTGGCAGCAGCACCCTGGTGAGGATCGTCCACGACGAGGCGCCGTCGATCCGCGCCGCCTCCACCAGCGAGGCCGGCGTCGTACGGAAGTGGGTCCGCATCCAGAAGACGCTGAACGGCATGAACAGCGCGATCTCCACCAGGACGACGCCCAGGTACGAGTCCGTCAGCCCGATCCCCCGCAGATCGAAGTAGAGCGGTACCACGATCAGTTCGACGGGGATGGTCAGCCCCGCGACGAACAGCGCCGCCACCCCGTCACCGCCCGGCAGCCGCATCGTGCCCAGCGCGTACCCCGCCAGCCCGGCCAGCACCAGCGAGGCGGGCACCACTCCGACGGCGATGACCAGGCTGGAGCGCATCAGCTCGGAGAAGCCCGCGACCGTCCACGCCTGCCGGTAGTTGTCCAGGCTCCACCGCTCGGGCCACGCCATGCCCACCACCGGCTCGCCCGAGGGCTGCATGGAGGCGAGGAAGACGCTGAGGAACGGGATGACGACCGCGATCCCCAGCACGGCCAGCAGCGCCTGCCCCGTCCAACGCTCCGCCCGGGACGCCGTGTTCATGACTGCGACCTCTCAGCGCTCGGTGTCATGGCCGTGACCCCTCCGCGCTCTCCTGCTGCCTCGCCAGCCGGTTGACGATGTAGACGATCACCAGGATCAGCAGACTCAGCAGCACTCCGAGCGCCGAGGCCAGGCCCACCTTCCCGTCGGAGAAGGCCAGCCGGTAGACCAGCAGTCCGGGAACGGTCGTCTCCTCGCCCGGCCCGCCGCCGGTGGTGACGTAGACGATGTCGAAGCTGGCGAGCGCGGCCACGGTGGTGACTGTCAGCGCGACGGCCAGCTCGCCGCGCAGCTGGGGGAGAGTGACCGAGACGAACTCCCGTACCGGCCCTGCGCCGTCCAGCCGCGCCGCCTCGTACAGCTGGGGGTCGATCTTCTGCACCCCGCTCAGGAAGAGCATCATGCACAGCCCGCTGAGCACCCATGTGCCCACCAGGCCGACGGCGACCAGCGCCCAGTCGAAGTCCCCCAGCCATGCCCGCGCCCAGCTGCCGAGCCCGATGCCGCCCAGTGTCTCGTTGATCAGCCCGTCGTCCCCGTACAGCCACCGCCAGGTCACACCCACCGCGACCAGCGGCACCACCTGCGGCAGCATGAACAGCAGCCGGTAGACGCCCATTCCGCGGCGGCGGTGCCGGGCCAGCAGTCCCGTCATCGCCAGCCCCGCCAGGATCGGCAGGAAGGCGAAGAAGACGACGAGCACCAGCGCGTTGACCACCGAGCCGCGCAGCGCCGGATCGGCGAACACCTCCCGGTAGTTGTCGAGCCCCACCCAGCTGCCCAGCGTCACCCCGTCCCACTCGAACAGCGACAGATAGGCGGTGTGCAGCGCGGGCAGCACCGCAAAGGCGAGATAGACGGCCAGCGCGGGCAGCACGTACACGTAGCCGCGGTAGTCGCGCCAGGAGCGTGCGCGGCGCGGCACTGTGCGGGAGGCCGAACGCTTCCCGAGCCGCGTCATGATCCGCTCCCGTAGCGCTCCTGCCACACGTCCTGGAGCGAGTCGAGATACGCCTCGGGTGTGGTGCGGCCCGCGATCAGTTTCTGCACCCCGGCGCGGAGCGGGTCGAGCATGTTGGGCGCGGTGAAGTCGGGGAAGTGGTTCATTCCGTTGTCGGCGGTGACCCGCCGGTGGGCCCGCGCCACCTCGCCCAGTACGCCCTCGGGGACGGGCACGGCGCTCTCGTCGGGCGGCAGGAAACCGTTCTCGCTGACGATCTTGGCTGCCTCCGGGGAGCCGAGGAAGTCGAGAAAGGCTCCGGCGGCCTGCGGATGCTTCGTCCGGGAGGAGACCGCGTACGAGACGCTGAACCCGGAGGAGACGGCGCGGGCGCCGGGGCGCTCCCCAGGCATCAGGAAGAAGCCCGCCTTCTTTCCCATCGCCTCGGACAGCTGCCCGGCCGCCCAGTTGCCGTTGACGAGGAAGACGCTTTCGCCCCGGGTGAACTGTGCCGTGGAGTCGGTCTGGGTGGTGCCGTTGGCCGACTCGTCGAAGTACCCCTCGCGGCTCCACTCCACCAGCTTGCGGGTGGCCGCCAGCGTCTGCCGCGTCTCGACGGTGGCCCCGGCGGCGCCCTTGACCCAGTTCCGGTACTTCTTCGGCGGCATCGCGCTGTTGACCAGCGCCGCCCACAGGTGGAGGCCGCCCGAATCGAGCGCGCCGACGCCCAGCGGCGTCATCCCGGCCTTCTTGACGGCGGCCAGCTGCCGGTCGAACTCGGCCAGCGTGCGGGGCGGCCGGGTGACGCCGGCCTTCCGTGCCAGCTCCTTGTTGTAGTAGATCCCCGTCATCGACAGCCCGGCGGGCACCCCGTACAGCTGCCGCCCCGAAGCGGCGCGCCGGCCGGAGCCGGTGAGCTGGTCCAGGCCGGCCGCCGGGAACTTCTTCCGCCAGCCGTACGCGTCCCGGTACGGCGCCAGATCCAGGATGTCGCCCCGCGCGGCGATGTCGTCCATGCCGACGGCGAACTGCGCGAGGTCGGGCGCGGTGTCCGAGGCCATCGTGAGCTTGATGCTCTTCACGTAGTCGGCGAACTGGGTGTACCGCGGCTCGATGCTGATGCGGGGGTGCTTCTTGTGGAACGCCGCGATGAGAGCGTCCACCATCTGGGGTGCGTCGGCGAAGGTGAGCCTCAGGGTGATGTCGCCCTCGCCCTTCGGCACCGCCGTGGACGACGGCACCCTCCTTGGCCGGTCCGGATCGGCGGCGCTGCCCGGTGTCAGGGCGCCACATGCGGTGACCAGCACGGCGAGGAGCGCGGCGCACAGTGTTGCCGCGCGCGTGGTGGTGCGGCGCGTTCCGATACGGCGCCTCCCCATGGTTACCCCCTCTCGGAGCACTCTCTTCCCATCGCGACGGCGCACAACGCCTCGCCGCGCGCGCCCCTTTTCGCCCCCCATCTCTCCCCGCGCCCCTTCGGGGCGCGGCCGTGTGGGCGCACCCGCGGCGTGCTGCCGGGGTGGGAGGGGGTGCGGTGCCACCATGGAAGAGGGCCCCGACGCTGGAGGAAGAGATGTTCGAGCCGGACGACATCCGGGAGTGGCGAGGGCACGACGTGGTGGACGCGGGTGGGAGCAAGATCGGCTCGCTGGAATCGGTGTATGTGGACACCCGTACCGACCAGCCCTCCTTCGCCACGGTGACCGTCGGTATGCCCACCCGGCAACGGCTCGTCTTCGTTCCGCTGGCGGGAGCCACCGTGGGGCCCAAATATCTGAAGGTCCGGTACCCCAAGAGCCGGGTGAAGGGCGCCCCGTCCATCGGAACCGACGATGTGCTGCCGGCCGCTGACGAGCCGTCCGTCTTCGCGCACTACGAGATCGAGTACACCCCGGGTGCGGGCGGCGAGCGCCGCCTCGCGCGCCGCTGAGACACGGGAGGCCGAGATGGCGCTGTTCCTGTTCCTGGTCCTGGTGGCGATCGTGCTGGGGATCTTCGGCTCGGTCGTCGAGGGAATGTTCTACCTGCTGGTCATCGGCATCTTCGTGGCGCTGCTCGGCTTCCTGTACGCGGCCTACCGGATCACGGCCCGCACCAACCGGCGCCACCCGCGCTGAACGGGCCCCACGGCGGGCCGGCGCAAGATTGTGTCCATGATGTAAATGTAAGGACAACAGCTCTTTACGTCATGTGGGCGCCGTGCCAGTCTTCGGGAACGATCTCTGGCGCAAGGAGGGGCCCGGATGGGAGTCATCGCGCGGCGAACCGCGCTGACCGCCGCCGTCCTCGGGGCTGGCTCGGCGGCGCTCGCAGGGTGCGGGAGCCCGCTCGATCCACGCGGGGGCGAGGGCGGGGACGGGGAGAAATCGCTCACCATCGCCACCAACGCCGTCTCGGGCGGCAAGAACGCCGACGAAGCGGACTGGATCACGCAGTGGGTCATACCCCGATTCGTCGAGCGGCAGCGGGCCGAAGGCATCGATGTCCGCGTCCAGTTCCAGCCCAGCGGCGTCGACGACGAGCAGTACAAGACCAAGCTCGCGCTCGACCTCAAGGCCCAGGCGGGCCCCGACATCATGTCGTTGGACGGCATCTGGGTCGGCGAGTTCGCGCAGGCCGAGTACATCAGGCCGCTCCGCGAGGTCGCCGGACCCGGCGCTGCCGACTGGGAGGGCTGGCGGCAGATCGGCGCCAAGGTACGCTCCCTGGCCCGCTTCGAGGGCAAGCTCTACGGCGTTCCGGCAGGGACCGACGCACGCGTGCTCTACTTCCACAAGCCGCTCTTCCGCAAAGCCGGGCTCCCCGCCGACTGGCAGCCGGGCAGCTGGCAGGACATCCTGGATGCCGCCCGCAAGCTGAAGCGGCTGGAGGGCGTCACCCCGCTCCAGATCAACGCGGGCACTGCGATGGGCGAGGCCACCACCATGCAGGGCGTGCTGCCGCTGCTGGCGGGCGCGGGCGGACGGATCGCCAAGGGGGACCGCTGGTACGGCGACACCCCCGAACTCCGCGCGGTGCTCGGCTTCTACCGCGACGTCTACCGGCACGGCCTGGGTGATCCGAAGCTCCAGCAGGAGGCCAAGGGCCGGGACAAGTCCTTCGAGCGGTTCGCGGAGGGCAGGCTCGGCATCCTCGCCGAGGGCGACTACTTCTGGCGGGACGTGATCTCCCCCAAAACCGGCACCGCACCCATGAAGCAGCGTGACAACGATGTCGGTTTTGCGCTGATCCCCGCCCGCGCCCGCCGTGAGGCCATCGGCGGCCGCGACCACGTCAGCCTCTCCGGCGGCGCGGTCCATGTGCTCAACCCCCATACCCGCCACCCCCGGCAGGCGTTCGCGCTGCTCGCCGCGTTGCACTCGGCAGCCGCGCTCAAGGCGCGGCTCGGTGACGCGGCGATGATCACCGAGCGGGACGACGTCAACGACGTGGTCCTGGACAAGGACCCCATGCTCCGCTTCTGCGCGGACAAGGCGATGCCCGTCACCACCTTCCGGCCCCCGCTCGCCGCCTACACCGCCGTGTCCCTCGCGCTCCAGGAGGCGACGGCGCAGGTGGTGGCGGGTCGGAGCCCGGAGAGAGCCGCACAGGCGTACCGCAAGGAGTTGGAGGAGGTGCTCGGTGGCAGCGACCACATCATCGGCTGAGTCCGGCTCCCCGGCGGAACCCCGGGGCCGGGACGGGGACCAGGGGCAGGGCGGAGCAGCAGCAGGCCGGGAACCGGGACACGACGACGCGGCCGGGCTCGGCAGGCGCCGGGCCGCCGGTTTCGTCGCGCCGGCGCTGGTGCTGATCGCCCTCTTCCTCGTCCTGCCCGCCGTCTGGACGCTCTATCTCGGCGCCACCGACTACCGGTTGACCGGCATTCCCGCCATCGACCCCGGCTTCGTCGGGTTCGACAACATCACCAAGGCGCTCGGCGACGACGGGTTCCTGCGCTCGCTGCGGCTCACCCTGGTCTTCGTCCTCGGCTCCGCAGTCATCGGCCAGGCCGGGCTCGGCTTCGCGCTGGCGTGGTGGATGCGGGAGCGTACCGGCTGGCTCAAGACCACCCTCGAAGCGCTGGTCATGCTCGCCTGGATCCTGCCCAGCTCGGTCGTCGCCTTCCTGTGGATCGCCTTCCTGGACCGGGACGGCGGCACCCTCAACGAACTGCTCCGCACGCCCGGCGCGGCCTGGCTGCTGGACCACCCGATGCTGTCGATCGTCGTCTACAACATCTGGCGCGGCAGTGCCTTCTCGATGATGCTCTACAGCGCGGCGCTCGGGAACGTGCCCGCCTCCCATCTGGAGACCGCTCGGCTGGCCGGGGCGAAAGGATGGCAGCAGCTGCGCGACGTCGTCTTCCCGCGTATCCGCGGCCACATCCTGACGAACCTGCTGCTGATCAGCCTGTGGACGTTCAACGACTTCACGCCGTTCCTCATCACTGCCGGCGGCCCGAACGGGCAGACCGAGACGCTGCCCGTCCACATCTACAAGACGGCCCTCGGCAGCGGCGAGCTGGGCTACGGCGCCGCGATCTCCTTCCTGATGCTGCTGATCAACCTGGTGGTGGCGGTGATCTATCTGCGGCTGCTCGGCCAGAAGAAGACATCCCGTTCGGCACGTAAGAGGGCCCGCAGGAGCAGGCAGGAGGAGACGGCGTGAGAACCGGAGCGAACCCCATCCCGGCGCTGCTGCGCGGTGTCGGCGCCTACGTCCTGGTCGCCCTCGCGCTGGCGTTCTTCGCGCTGCCCATGCTGTGGCTGGCCAGCGCCCCCTTCGACAGACATCCGGGCATCACCGCCTCGCTGCCCGACTTCACCCTCGCCAACTTCGAACGGCTGTGGCACAACCCCAACGCCGTCAACTCACTGGCCAGTTCGCTGATCCTGGCCGTCGGCAGTGCCGTCCTCGTCGTCGGTCTCTCCGCGCTCGCCGCCTATGCGCTCAGCCGCGTCCGCATCCGGGGCCGGGACGGACTGCTGTACGCGCTGCTGCTGCTGTCCTCCATCGTCACCGGTACGGCCGCGATGGTGCCGATCTTCCTGCTGGCCGCCGAACTCGACCTGGTCGACTCCTACCTGGGCGTGATCCTCGTGCTCACCGGCGGACTGCTGCCCGCCGCGATCTTCATCCTCAAGGACTTCATGGACACCACACCGCGCTCCTACGAGGAGTCGGCGCGGGTCTTCGGCGCCTCACCGCTGCGCGTCATGAAGGACGTCGTCGTGCCCGTCGTACGGCCGGGACTCGCCACGGTCGGCGTGTGGACGGTCGCCCAGGTGTGGGGCAACTTCCTCATTCCGTTCCTGCTCCTGCGCTCGCCCGACAAGTCACCAGCCGCCGTGGTCATGTACACCTTCTACACCGAGGGCGGCCAGCCCGACCTGGCGCTCATCTCCACCTTTTCGCTGCTCTACTCCCTGCCGGTCGTGCTGATGTTCCTCTTCGTCAGCCGCCGCTACGGCTTCCGCTTCCACGGAGGGATCAAGGCCTGATGGCAGACATCACCCTGAACCGGCTCGCCAAGGTCTACCCCGGCGGTGTGCGGGCCCTGCACGACCTGGACCTGACCGTTCGCGACGGCGAGTTCTTCGCCCTCCTCGGCCCCTCCGGCTGCGGCAAGTCCACTCTGCTGCGCACCATCGCGGGCCTGGAGACCGCCAGCGGCGGCACCGTCCGCATCGGCGACCGCGATGTGACAGCGCTGCAGCCCGGCGAGCGCGATATCGCCATGGTCTTCCAGGACTACGCCCTCTTCCCGCACATGACCGTCGAGGAGAACATCGCCTACCCCCTGAAGATCAAGAAGGTGAGCAGGGCGGAGCGCGCCGCCAAGGCCCGGGAGACCGCCGAGGAGCTCGGCCTGGGCCATCTGTCGGAGCGCAGGCCCGGCCAGCTCTCCGGCGGCCAGCAGCAGCGCGCCGCACTCGCCCGCGCGATGGCCTGCCACCCGCAGGTCTTCCTCTTCGACGAGCCGCTGTCCAACCTGGACGCGCGGATGCGTCTGGAGGCCCGTACCTTCCTCAAGAAGCTCCAGCGGGAACTGGGCGTGACCACCGTCTTCGTGACCCATGACCAGGCCGAGGCGCTGGCCATGGCCGACCGCCTCGCCGTCATGGAGGGCGGCGAACTGCGGCAGGTCGGAACCCCCACCGAGGTCTTCCGCCGCCCCGCCAGCACCTTCGTCGCCTCGTTCATCGGGTCCACGCCGATGAACCTGGTGGACGGCGAGGTCACGGCGGGCGGCGGCGGGGTCCGCGTGGCCGGCGCCGAGCTGCCGATACCCGACGCCGCCTCCGGACTGACCGCGGCGGGGGAGAAGGTCGTCTACGGCATCCGCCCCGAGTACCTGCGGTGGTCAGGCACGGCCGTGGAAGGCGCCGTCGCGGGCACCGTCTCGGTCGTGGAGAACCTGGGCAGCGCCCAGTTGGTCACCCTGGAGTGCGACGGCGAGGTGAGCGTGCAGGTCGTCGTGGACGAGGACCACGAGCCGGAGCCCGGCGGACGCGGGTGGGCCGTACCCCGCAACGACCGGGCGCTGCTGTACCGCGACGGCAACCTCGTCACGGCGCCCGCCGACGCGGGCAGGGCGGACAGGGCGGACAGGGCGGACGGGGCGGACGGGGCGGACGGAGAACCCGACACGGCCCAGGCAGTGCCCTCGTGACCGCACAGGAACAGACGCACCACGGTACGTGGACGATGGAGCACCGCGCCGAAGAGGTACTGCGGGCGCTCCCCGTCGAGGTGCCCGGCGGCACGGGTGCGCTCACCGTCACCCTCGGCTACCCGCGCCACGCCGGAGTGCTCGACCTCGGACTCCTCGGCCCGTACGGGGAGTTCCGCGGCTGGTCCGGCGGCGCACGCGACACCGTCACCGTGACGGAGAGCTGGGCCACCCCCGGCTATCTGCCCGGCCCGGTCGCCCCCGGCAGCTGGCAGATACTGCTCCGGCTGCACCGCATCCCGCCACAGGGGCTGCCGTACGAGGTGCGGGCACGGTTCGACAGCCAGGTGCCCGCCGCACCGTCGAGTCCGGCGCCACGGCCGCCGGCCCCGGCGGACCGCCGACGGCGGCGCACGGTGCCCTCCCTGGGCGGCGCCCAGTGGCTGGCCGGCGACCTGCACGCCCACACGGTGCACAGCGACGGCGCCCTGACCCTCGACGAACTGGCCCACGCCGCAGCCGCCGAGGGCCTCGACTTCCTCGCCGTCACCGACCACAACACCGTCAGCCATCACCCCCGGCTCGCGGCCGTCGGCAGCCGTCAGGGCATCCGCCTGCTCCCCGGGCAGGAGGTCACCACCGACCTCGGACACGCCAATGTCTTCGGCGACACCGGGTGGATCGACTTCCGGCGCCCCGCCGGGGACTGGCTGGCCCAGACCGACGCCGCGGGCGGTGTGCTGTCCGTCAACCACCCGCTGGCCGACGACTGCGCCTGGCAACTCCCCTTCGCCGGGCGGCGGCCCCGGCACGCCGAGCTGTGGCACCACACCTGGAAGGACCGGCGGCACGGGGCACCGCTCGCCTGGGCGCGGGCCTGGCGGGACGACGTGATCCCACTGGGCGGCAGCGACTTCCACCGGCCCCAGCAGGGCCGCCCCCTCGGCGCGCCCACCACCTGGGTGCTGTGCGCGGACGGCGATGTCCTCGGCGGGCTCGCCGCGGGCCGCACCGCCGTCTCGGCCGCCCCCGACGCGGCCGTGCTGCTGCGCTACGGAGACGAACTGCTCGCCCTCGATGCGGACGGCACCGTACTGGTGCGGCCCGGCGGAGCACGGACGGTCGTACGCGGCGACGCCGTGCGGCTCCCCGCCCGGGAGGGAATGCACCGACTGGAGACCCACACATGCGAGGTCGTGGCCCTCTGCGCCTGACCCCCTGTGCGGGCCACCCACCGAAAGGAACACATGCACGTCCGCCTCGCCAACGCGCCCGTCTCGTACGGGATATACAGCCCCGAGAACGCCCCGCTGCCTCCCGACGAACTGCTCGGCACGTTCCGGGAGCAGGGCTACCAGGGGACGGACAGCGGCCCTCTCGGCTATCTCGGCGAGGGCGAAGCCCTCACCCGCCGCCTGGCCCGGCACGGGCTCGGTCTCGCGGGCGGCTGGGCCGACCTGCGCTACGGCGGCGAGGCCCACGCGTTCGCCGCGGACCTGCGCTTCCTCGACCACACGCTGGACGTCTTCACCTCCGTCCCCGTGGACGACGAGCTGTTCGCCCCGCGCCCCACCCTCGCCTGCCCCGCGGACCCGAAGCGCTTCGCTGCGCCCGGCGCGCCGGTGGATCCGGGCCTGCAACTGGCCGACGGGGAGTGGGAAGCGTTCGCCGCCGATGTGCAGCGAGCCGCGGACCGGTGCCGGGAGCGCGGGCTGGAGCCGGCCTTCCACCACCACTTGGGGACCGCCGTCGAGACCCCGGAGGAGACCCGCCGGCTGCTGTCCCTCACCGACATCTCCCTCTGTCTGGACACCGGGCACTGGTGGCTGGCGGGGGGTGACCCGGTGGCCGCCGTCGCCGAGTTCGGGCCGCGCATCCGCCAGGTGCACCTCAAGGACGCCGACCGCGCGGCGCACGCACGGGCGCGCAACGCGGGCGGGGACCTGTGGACCGTCGTCGCCGAGGGCGGCTTCCGCGCCCTGGGGGAGGGCGACCTCGACTTCGCGGCCGTGCTGACGGCTCTCCGCGACGCGGAGTACACCGGCTGGCTCGTCGTCGAACAGGACGCCCCGCCCGCACCCTCCGTCCGGGACCTGGACCGCATCACCGCCGACCAGCGAGCCAATCGCGAACTGCTCCGTGAGAAAGGGCTGTAACGACCATGACCGCCGCCACCCCCACGCACCCACGGCCGGAGACCCGGCTGCGGGTCGCCGTCGCCGGGCTCGGGGCCATCGCCCGTACCGCGCATCTGCCGCTGCTGGAGCGGCGCCGCGAACTGTTCGAGATCACGGCGCTGTGCGATCTGTCCCCGGGCGCCCTCGCGGAGTTGGGCGCCCGGTACGGCGTGCCGCCGCAGCACCGGCACACCAGCACGGAGGCGCTGCTGGCGCAGGGCGGCTTCGACGCCGTACTGCTGCTGACGTCCGGCTCGCACGGCCCGGCCGCCGAGGCCGCGCTGCGCGCCGGGTACGCCGTGCTGTGCGAGAAGCCGCTCGCCTTCACCCGGGCCGAGGCCGCCCGAATCGCGGAGGCCGAGCGCGCACAGCAGCGCGGGCCGCGGCTGATGGTCGGGTACATGAAGCAGTACGACCCGGCGACGCGCCGGCTGGCGACCCTGCTCGCCGAGGCGGGCGGGCCCTCCCGTATCCGGTCCGCCGAGGTGTGCGTCCTGCATCCCACCGGCCCTGACCAGCTCGCCTTCGCCCAACTGCCCGCCCCCTACGACGACCTGGATGCCGGGGCACTGGCCGCGCTCAAGGCGCACGACGAGGCACTGACGAACGCCGCGCTCGGCAGCGGCGCCACCGAGGCGATGCGCTCGCTCTACCACATCGTCACCGGCTCCATCAGCCACGACCTGTCGCTGCTGCGGACGGCCGTCGGCGCCCCGGAGAGCGTCGAGTTCGCCGCGATGTGGGGGGCCTCCGCCGAGGGGCCCGGCTCGGTCGAGCTGTCGGGAGCGCTTCCGGGCGGGGCGCGGTACGCAATCCGCTGGCACTTCCTGCCGGGACACGCCGCCTACCGCGAGACCTTCGCCGTCCACCACGAGGGCGGAACCCTGGAACTGGCCTTCCCCTCCCCGTACTTGATGAATGCGCCGACGGTACTCACCGAGACGTCGAGCGGCCCGGGACAGGGCCCGCACGCCGAGCGGCGCGCCGAATACCGGTCGGTGATCGAGGCGTTCGAGGAGGAGCTGGTCGCCTTCCACACCATGGTCACCGCCGGCACCCCGCCCCGCACCGGGGTCGACGGCGCCACCGAGGACCTGATCACAGCGCAGCGCGCCGTCGCGGCATACGCGGCCTGCCACCAGCTCCCCTGCGACGGAGAGGCAGCATCCGTATGAGTGCCCCGGACACGGCTCGGCAGCACGCCGACGAGCTCGTCATCGTGCCGCACACCCACTGGGACCGCGAGTGGTATCTGCCCTTCCAGCAGTTCCGTCTCCAGCTGATCGGGCTGCTGGACGAGGTGCTGGAGCGGATGGAGAACGACCCCCGCCAGCGCTTCACCCTCGACGGGCAGGCCGTCGCGGTGGACGACTATCTGGAGGTCAGGCCCGAGCAGCGGGAGCGGCTGACCGCGCTGGTGAAGGCCGGTCGGCTCGCCGTGGGCCCGTGGCAGATCCTGCTGGACGAGTTCCTGTGCTCCGGCGAGAACATCGTCCGCAACCTGGAGTTGGGCCTGCGCCGCAGCAAGGAGATGGGCGGTTCGCTGCCCGTCGGCTATCTCCCCGACATGTTCGGGCACTGCGCACAGATGCCGCAGATCCTGCGCGGCGCCGGTCTCGAACACGCCTGTGTATGGCGTGGGGTCCCGGCCGCCGTGGACAGCCACGTCTTCGCCTGGACCGCGCCCGACGGCACGGCGATCCGCACCGAGTACCTGGCAGCGGGCGGGTACGGCAGCGCCGCGGGGCTGTTCGATGCCACCGGCGACCCCGAGCAGGTCGCCGAGCGGGCCCGCGCCGTCGCGGCCAAGCTGCGCCCGTGGCGCCCGGACGGCTCCCCGATGCTGGCGATGTACGGCTCCGACCACACCGCGCCCGCCGCCGACCTCGCCGAGCTGCTGGAGCGCCACAACGCGCGGTACGCCGCGGAGGGCGGGGTGCGGCTGCGGCTGGCGACCATGGCCGAATACTTCGCCGAGCAGCCCACCGATGTCGCGGGGCTGCGCGCCGTACACGGCGAGCTCCGCAGCCACGCGCGGGCCAACATCCTGCCCGGCGTCTTCTCGGTGCGTGCCCCGCTCAAGCAGGCCATGGCCCGCGCGGAGCGCGCCGTGGAGCGGTACGCCGAACCGCTGGCCGCGCTCTGGTTCGACGGCTCGGCCCGGCGCTTCCTGGACATGGCCTGGCACCGCCTCATCGAGGTCTCCTGCCACGACTCGGTCACCGGCTGCGGCTGCGACGAGACGGCGCAGCAGGTCGCGGCCCGGATCGCCGAGGCCGAGCAACTGGGCCTGGCCGTACGGGACATGGTCGGCAAACAGCTTGCCGCGCACGTCCCGCACGACGCGTATCTGCTGCTCAACCCGACGCCTGCGCCGCGTACCGACCTGGTGGAGCTGGACGTTGCGGGGGACGGCCCGGTCCATCTCGTCGCGGCGGACGGCACCGTCTTCCCGGCGCAGCAGACCGCCACGGCCCCCCGGCTGCTGGCCGACGACACCGTGCCCGCCGACCGGCTGCCCATCGTGCTGGCCCGGGTGCACGGCAGCGAACTGTACGGCCAGGAGATCACCGCCTGGCGCGTCGAGCCCGCAGAGCGGCTGCTGCACTTCACCGTCGCCCGGAAGAGCGAGCTGCCCTTCGACATCGCCGAGGTCGCCTCCGCGCTGGCCGAGGCCGAGGACACCGGAGGCGACGGCGGCGACTGGCGGGTGGTCATCGAGGCGGAGCCACGGCAGCGGGTCGCCGCGCTGGTGTCCGCGCCGGCGCTGGGCCACACCGCCGTGCGCGGGGTCGCGGGCGGAGCCGCGCCCGAGCCCGCGAACCCGGTCCGCACCTGGGATGGCGCGCTCGCCAACGGTCTGCTCACCGCGGAGTTCGCCGAGGACGGCACCTTCGCCGTACGGACAGCGGACGGGGTCGAACTGACCGGCGTCGGCCGGGTGGTGGACGGCGGCGATCTCGGCGACACCTACAACTACGCCCCGCCGGCCCACGACGTGCTGGTCGACCGGCCCACCGAGGTCACCGTCCGTCGTGTCGCCGACGGCCCGCTGACCGGCGCGTACGAGATCGAACGCCGCTACGCCTGGCCGGCGGCCGGTGATTTCGCCGCGGACGGGCGTACCACCGGCACCGAGCCGACGACGGTGACCACGCGCGTGGAGCTGCGCGCAGGTGAACGGTTCCTACGGCTGGCCGTCTCGTTCGACAACCGCAGCGACGACCACCGCGTACGGCTGCACGTGCCGCTGCCCCGGCGTGCCGATGTCTCGCACGGGGAGGGCCAGTTCGCCGTCGTCGAGCGGGGCCTGACGGCGGAGGGCGGCTTCGGTGAGGAGCCGGTGCCGACGTTCCCCGCCTCCGCCTTCGTCGCGGCCGGTGGTGCGGCGGTGCTGCTGGAGCACGCCACCGAGTACGAACTGGTCGCGGACGGCGGTGAGTTGGCGCTGACGCTGCTGCGGCCCACCGGCCGGATGTCCCGCAACCGTCATGTGTGGCGCGACGAGCCCGCGGGTGGCGAGTTCGACACCCCGCAGGCCCAGTGCCGCGGGCTGCGTACGGTGACCTTCGGGCTGCTGCCGTACCCGGGGGAGTGGCACGAGGCAGGGGCGCACACCGCCGCCGAGTCCTTCCGGCACCCGTTCGCAGCGCTGCACGGCACCGCATCCGCCGCCACGCCGCTGCCCGAAGCGT
Organism: Streptomyces sp. 3N207; assembly: GCF_052246355.1. Lineage (NCBI taxonomy): Bacteria > Bacillati > Actinomycetota > Actinomycetes > Kitasatosporales > Streptomycetaceae > Streptomyces > Streptomyces sp. 3N207. The sequence continues at coordinate 145,920 of NZ_JBQQBV010000011.1, forward strand.
CCGAGGGGCTGTCCGTGACGGGCGCGGGTGTCGTCCTCAGCTCGGTGCGGGAGCGCGAGGGGCGGTTGGAGGTCCGCGTCGTCGCACAGACACCGCAACCGGCGACCGCCCGGCTGGCGCTCCCGGGGCTGCGGGCCGCCGTACGGTGCGATCTGCTCGGCCGGCCGCTGGAGCAGGGCGAGCCGCCGGCGGTGGCGGACGGCGCCGCCGCGGTGCGGCTGCGGCCCTGGGAGATCGCCACCTTCCGGCTGGAGCGCTAGCGCTTCTGGAATCGAAGCCCCAGTCCTTAGCCGGGCCCGGGTCCTGGTTGGTGGCGCCGCGGCCGGGGCGGAGCCCGGGGGCTGCTGTCCGATATGCCTGCTCTGCTCTGCTATGTACCCTGAGTGGAGCACGCACGATGCCCTCGCGGCGGGAAGGCGGACACATGGCTTCGGTCGGCGGAGTGCCCTGCTGGGTGAGCCTGATGACCCCCGATCAACGGGCCGCCGAAGAGTTCTACGGACCGGTGCTGAGCTGGACGTTCGTGTCCTCGGACGCCGGCCCCGACGCGCGGATCGCCACGGTGGACGGCCAGCCCGTGGCCGGAGTCAACCAGCTGACCGCGGGCGCAGGCCCCGAGGCCGAGCGCTGGACCGTGTACTTCCAGGTCGAGGACGCCGACGTGGTCGCGGAGCGCATCTCCGAGCGGGGTGCGACCGTGGCGGTCGGCCCGCTCCGGGCCGGCGGCGGCCGTGCCGTCATCGCGGCCGACCAGTGGGGGGCGCCGTTCGGGCTGTGGCAGGGCGACGGCCCCGCCTCCTGGTGGGTCGGCTCCGGCCCGGCGCCCGCCTGGCTCCAGCTGCACACCTCCGACGCCTTTGCCGCGGCGGTCTTCTACGGCGAGATCTTCGACTGGATGGGGGACCCCAGCCACGGGGTCACCTATGAGGAGCAGTACGACGAGATCGTCGTACGGGTCGACGGTCACCCGGTGGCCGGGCTGCGCGGAGGTGCGCTGGAGGCGCCGCCCGATCCGGCCATCCGGCCGCGATGGGAGCCGTACTTCCGGGTACCCGATCTGGACGTGGCGGTCAGCGCGGTGGAACGGGAGGGCGGCGCGGTCGCCTCCCCGCCCCGAACGGGCCCTCTGGGACGCACGGCAACGCTCCGTGACCCCAAGGGAGCCTCCTTCTGTCTGCTCAGTACGTAAGGAGCACACCATGCAGGAGAACGACAAGACCGGCCCCATCCAGGACGACGAGGCCAAGAAGCGGCTGCGCGGAGATCTGCGCTCCAACCGCGAGGAGGCGCGGGAGATGGAACCCTCGGGCGAGGACCAGCCCGAGCCGTTCCGGGACCCGCAGGCCCTGCGGACCGGCGGCACCCCCGCCGGGATGACCCCTCGCGACGTCGAGCTGCGCTCCGAGATCGCGCAGTACCTGGGCCGCCATCTGTACCCGACCGGGCGCCAGGAGGTGCTGGACGCGCTGCGTGCCGAGCACGCTCCGGACCGGCTCGTGGACATGGCCGAGGGTCTTCCCGCGGACGCCCGCTTCAGCAATGTGCAGGAGCTGGCGCAGGCTCTCGGGCTGCACACCGAGTCCCGCCGCGGTTGAGCCTGTCGGCTCGCGGGGGACGTTGTTGTTGTGGTGAGCGTTCATGCTTCCTCAGCCTCCGGCCGGGAGGTGCCCCCACTCTCGCCGTCGTGGTCGCTCGGCGTTCCGGCGGGCAGAGGTGTGGGGGTCCGCCTCCACGCCCCCGGTCGGCTGGGGCAGTCCCGCCTCCTGACACCACCCGATCGGGGGGACATGCTTGCCGTGGGAGGGGGAAACGGGGAGCGATGACGTTCTTCCATGACCTCGAATCCAGGATGGAGCGCCTCTCCGGCTCCCTGTGGCGGCTGTTCCCCCGCCGTACCGAAGAGCCGGTGGAGGTGCTCGGGGTGCTGCGCCGCGAGTGCGACGCGAAGGCGGTGATCGTGGGCCGGGACCGGACCGTGGTGCCCAACGCCTATGAGCTGGAGCTCCCGGCCGAGAGCTATGCCCGGCTGGCGGGCGAGGCCGGAGCGGTCGGCGAGCGGCTGGCGTCCGAGGTGCGACGGCACGCCGCCGAACGGCACTTCAGCTTCGCGGGCCCGGTCGCGGTCCGGCTGCGGCCCCCGCGCGACGGCCAGGATCTACACCGTTACCGCGTCCACAGCAGCATCACCCCCCGCCCCTGACCCCGGACGACGGGAGTCCTTGAGCATGGGCGACGGGATTCCCCCGACAGCGGGCAACAAGCTCGATCAGTGCCGAGCAACAAGCCGCACAGAAAAGCGCGTCCCGGGCATTGACACCCCTCCTGGGCCTCCTTAGTGTCGCCATCGCTATTTCGAACGTGTGACGAAATATCGAACGGCGAACAGACTTCACAGGAGCGGCTCGTGCGCATCACCGGTATCAGCACCCACGTGGTCGGGACGCCTTGGCGGAACCTGACCTACGTCCAGGTTCACACCGACGAAGGACTCACGGGCGTCGGAGAGACCCGGATGCTGGGCCACACCGATGCGCTGCTCGGCTATCTGCGGGAGGCGGAGGCCAATCACATCGCCGGCTCCGACCCGTTCCGTACCGAGGACCTGGTACGCCGGATGAAGTACGGCGACTACGGGCGCGCCGGCGAGATCGTGATGTCCGGCATCGCCTGCGTCGAAATGGCCTGCTGGGACATCAAAGGGAAGGCGCTGGGCGTACCCGTCTGGCAGCTGCTGGGCGGCAATGTAACCGACACCGTCAAGGCGTACGCCAACGGCTGGTACACCACCGAGCGCACCCCCGAGGCGTACCACCAGGCCGCCAAGGACGTCATGGCGCGCGGCTACCGCGCCCTGAAGATCGACCCGTTCGGCACCGGCCACCTGGAGCTCTCCCACGAGGACACCCGCTACGCGGTCTCCCTCATCGAGGCCGTGCGCGACGCCATCGGCCCGGAGGCGGAGCTGATGCTGGAGATGCACGGCCGCTTCGCGCCCGCCACCGCCGTCCGGCTGGCCCACGAGATGGCGCCGTTCCGGCCGGCCTGGCTGGAGGAGCCGGTGCCGCCGGAGAACCTCAAGGCCCTCGCCAAGGTCGCCGACAAGGTGGACATCCCGGTGGCGACGGGGGAGCGCATCCACGACCGGATCGAGTTCCGGGAGCTGTTCGAGAGCCAGGCCGCCGACATCCTCCAGCCCGACCTCGGGCACCTCGGCGGCATCGCCGAGACCCGCAAGCTGGCGGCCACCGCCGAGACCCACTACATGCTCGTCGCCCCGCACAACGTCGGCGGCCCCGTACTGACCGCCGCCAGCCTCCAGGTGGGCTTCGCCACGCCCAACTTCAAGGTGCTGGAGCACTTCAACGACTTCGCCGACGCCGAGATCAAGAAGGTCGTCAAGGGCGCGCCCCAGGTCGACCCCGAGACCGGCTGCTTCACCCTCTCCCAAGCCCCCGGGCTGGGCGTCGAGCTGGACACCGAAGCGGCGGCCGAATTCCCCCAGCAGCGCGCCCGCTTCGACCTGTGGGCCGAGGGCTGGGAGACCCGCAACCCCGACGGCGGCGACCGGTGAACGCCGCACAGAGCGAGGGCCTCGCCGTCGTCCTGGACGCGCCCGGCGCCGCCCGCCTCGTCCCGCACACCCCGCGCCCGCCGGGCCCGGGAGAGGCGCTGGTGCGGGTGCACGCGGCCGGGATCTGCGGCAGCGACCGGGAGCTGTACCAGGGCAACCGCCCGGCGCCGTACGCGCGCTACCCCGTCACGCCCGGCCACGAGTGGTCGGGCACGGTCGCCGACACCGGCGAAGGGGTCCCCGAGGGGCTGGTGGGCCGCAAGGTGGTGGGGGAGGGATTCCGCAACTGCCAGGTGTGCGAACGCTGCCATGTCGGCGACACCACGCTGTGCACCGCCGGATACGCCGAGACCGGATTCACCGAGCCCGGCGCCATGGCGCCCACCCTCACCCTCCCGGCCCGGCTGCTGCATCCGCTGCCCGACGACGCCGATCTGACCGCCGCCGCGCTGCTGGAGCCCGCCGCCTGTGTCGCGGCTGCCGCGCTGCGGGCCCGGGTGCGGCCCGGTGACCGGGTGGCCGTCGTCGGTGACGGCACGCTGGGGATGCTCGCCGCCCGGCTGCTGGGCCTGGGCTCCCCCGCGGAGCTGCTGCTGGTCGGGGCGCGCCCGGAACGCGCGGCGCTGGCCGCCGGGTTCGGCGCCACCGACTACCGCCACCACCGGGAGACCGAAGGGCTCGGCGGCTACGACACCGTCGTCGAGGCAGCGGGCGCGCCCGGAGCGGCCCGGCAGGCGGCCGGACTGCTGCGGCGCGGCGGACGGCTGGTGCTGACCGGCATCCCGCCCGCCGGAACCGAAGAGCTCGACCCGGCCGCGCTCGTGCTCGGCCAACTGCGGGTGGAGACCGTCTTCGGTGCCCCGCCCGCCGCCTGGGCGCATGCAGTGCGCACCTTCGCCTCCGGGCTGCTGGACCCGCTGCCGCTGGTCACCCACCGGCTGCCGCTGTCCGAGTTCGAGAAGGCCGTCTCCCTGGTCGCCGACGGCGATCCCGCCGTCGGCAAGGTGCTGCTGCACCCCTGACCCCCCCCGCATCCCGCCCGGCCTCCGCCCCGTACCGAAGGAGCCCTGTGACCACCAGCACCACCCCCCGCCTCCCCGGCGAACCAGCGCTCGGAGCGCTGGGCCTGGCCGTACCCCGGCCCGAGCCCGCCGACGGCTCAGCGCACACCTTCCCCGACGGGGGCCTGTGGCGCACCGAGGTGCCCTCCTGCGAGGGACCCGAGGCGCTGGCCGTCGTCCTCAAGGAGTCCGCGCGGCTCGACGTACCGCTGCACCGGATCAGCCAGGGCAGCGGCATCTGGATGCTCACCGACGCCGAGATCACCGAGATGGTCGAGGCGTGTGCCGAACGGGACATCGAACTGTGCCTGTTCACCGGCCCGCGCGGTACCTGGGACACCGGCGCCGCCACCCGCACCGACTCCGGCGGGGCCGGGCTGCGGGCGCGCGGCCACAGCGCGCTCGCCGGCTGCGTCGAGGACGCGGTACGCGCCACCGAACTGGGGGTGCGCTGCCTGCTCGTCGCCGACGAGGGCGTGCTGTGGACCCTGCACCGGGCACGCGCCACCGGCATCCTGCCCGCGGAGACCACGCTGAAGGTGTCCGCGCTGATCGGCCCGGTCAACCCCGCCTCGTACGCCGTCTACGAGCGGCTCGGCGCCGACTCGCTGAACGTGCCCAGCGATCTGACGCTCGACCACCTCACCGAGATCCGGCGGGTCAGCGCAGCGCCCATGGACATGTACATCGAGGCGCCCGACGACCTCGGCGGCTATGTGCGGATGTACGAGCTGGCCGAACTGATCCGGCGCGGCGCCCCGCTCTATCTGAAGTTCGGGCTGGCCAAGGCCCCCGGCATCTACCCCTCCGGGCGGCACATGCGCGACACCGTGCTGGACACAGCGCGTGAACGGGTACGCCGCGGCCGGCTCGCCCTGGACCTGCTGGCCCGGCACGGCGGCGAGGGCGGTATGTCCCCGCTCGGCTCCCGGCTGCCGGGCCCGCTGCACCGCTTCGAGCACACCGAGCCTGAAGGGAACTGACATGCGCACCCGCAGATGCCGTATCGCCGCGTCGGCGGTGCTGGCCGCCGCGCTCCTCGCCGGGCTGACCTCCTGCGGCCAGGAGGCCCGCGGCGGCAGCCGATACCAGCCCGACAAGGGCAAGGGCGGGACCATCGGCCTGGCCATGCCCACCAAGTCGTCCGAGCGGTGGATAGCCGACGGCAAGAACATGGCCGAACAATTCCAGAAGGCCGGGTACAAGACCGACCTCCAGTACGGAGACGACAAGGTCGAGAACCAGGTTGCCCAGCTCGAGAACATGATCACCAAGGGGCACCGGCTGCTGGTCATCGCCGCCATCGACGGCTCGGCCCTCACCGACGTACTCAAGCAGGCCGCCGACGCGAACATCCCCGTCATCTCCTACGACAGGCTCATCCTCGGCACCAAGAACGTCGACTACTACGCCTCCTTCGACAACGAGCGCGTCGGCGAACTCCAGGGCCAGTACATCCTCGACCGGCTCAAGCTGAAGAAGCCGGACAAAGACGCTGACAAGAGCTACAACATCGAGCTGTTCGCGGGCTCGCCCGACGACAACAACACCAAGTACTTCTGGAACGGCGCGATGAAGAAGCTCAAGCCGTATCTGAAGTCCGGCCAGCTCGTCGTGCGCAGCAAGCAGACGAAGATGAACCAGGGCTACACCCCCGCTTGGAACGGCGGTGTGGCGCAGAAGCGCATGGACGACCTGATCAGCAAGAGCTACGGCAGCGAGGACGTGGACGCCGTCCTCTCCCCGTACGACGGGATGTCCATCGGCATCATCTCCGCGCTCAAGAGCGCCGGTTACGACACCAAGGAGCATCCGCTGCCCGTCGTCACCGGGCAGGACGCCGAGCTGGCCTCCGTCAAATCCATCGTCGCCGGCAACCAGACCCAGACCGTCTTCAAGGACACCCGCAAGCTCGCCAAACAGGCCGTCCAGATGGGCGATGCCGTCCTCACCGGCAAGAAGGTCCGGGTCAACAACACCACCGACTACGACAACGGCAAGAAGGTCGTCCCCGCCTACCTCCTCAAGCCGGTCTCCGTCGACAAGAAGAACACCCAGCTCCTCGTCGACGAGGGCTACTTCACCAAGGGGCAGCTCAAGTGAGCCCGGCAGCAGAAGCGGTGGCCGACGCCGTGCCCGACAGCGAGGAACGCCCGGTCCTCCAGATGCGGGGCATCACCAAAACCTTCCCCGGCGTCAAGGCGCTCAGCGACGTCAATCTGGCCGTGCGCTCCGGTGAGATCCATGCGGTCTGCGGCGAGAACGGCGCGGGCAAGTCGACGCTGATGAAGGTGCTCAGCGGCGTCCACCCGCACGGCAGTTACGAGGGCGAGATCCTCTTCCAGGGCGAGCCGGTGGCCTTCAAGGACATCCGCGCCAGCGAACAGCGCGGCATCGTCATCATCCACCAGGAGCTGGCGCTGGTGCCGTTCCTGTCCATCGCCGAGAACATCTTCCTCGGCAACGAGCAGCGCAGCGGCACCCGCGGGCTCGTGGACTGGAACGCCACCATGCAGCGGGCGACCGAACTGCTGCGCCGGGTGGGGCTGCGGGAGAACCCGCAGACCCCCGTCGCCGACATCGGCGTCGGCAAACAGCAGCTGGTGGAGATCGCCAAGGCACTGTCCAAAGAGGTGAAGCTGCTCATCCTGGACGAGCCCACGGCGGCGCTCAACGACGAGGACAGCGCAACCCTCCTGGACCTCATCCTGGAGCTGCGCGAGCAGGGCATCGCCAGCATCGTCATCTCGCACAAGCTGGGCGAGATCCGCCGCATCGCCGACACCGTCACCATCCTGCGCGACGGCCGCACCATCGAGACGCTGACCGTACGCGAACACCCGGGCGACAGCCCCGAGTTGTCCGAGGACCGCATCATCCGTGGCATGGTCGGCCGCGACCTCGACCATCGTTTCCCCGACCGCACCCCCTACGAGGGCGAGCACAGCACAGCCCTGGAGGTGTCCGGCTGGACGGTGCGGCACCCCGTCGACCAGCAGCGCAAGGTCGTCGACGACGCCTCGCTGACCGTGCGCCGCGGCGAGATCGTGGGCATCGCCGGGCTGATGGGCGCGGGCCGTACCGAGCTGGCCATGTCCGTCTTCGGCCGCTCCTACGGGCGCTACGAGTCCGGCACCGTGCGGGTGGACGGGCGCGAGGTACGCACCAAGACGGTGCCGGCGGCGATCGAGGCGGGCATCGCCTATGTCACCGAGGACCGCAAGCAGTACGGGCTCAACCTGCTCGACACCATCAACCGCAACATCTCACTGGCGTCGCTGTCCGGCATGGCGCGGCGCGGTGTCGTCGACGAGCACCACGAGAGCTCCGTCGCCGAGCGCTACCGCAAGTCCATGAACATCAAGGCCCCCACCGTCCACGAGCAGACCGGCCGGCTCTCCGGCGGCAACCAGCAGAAGGTCGTGCTCAGCAAGTGGATCCACGCCGATCCCGAGGTGCTGATCCTCGACGAGCCGACCCGGGGCATCGACGTGGGCGCCAAGTACGAGATCTACACCGTTATCGACGAACTCGCCGCGCAGGGGAAAGCCGTGCTCTTCATCTCCTCCGAGTTGCCCGAGCTGCTGGGGATGTGCGACCGCATCTACACCATGGCCGAGGGCCGCCTCACCGCAGAGATCGACCGTGCGGACGCCACCCAGGAAGTCCTGATGCGCCACATGACCCGGAACAGAAGCTGAGGCCCGCCATGACCACCACGACCAAGCCCAACACTCCGCCCGAGGACGCGCCGCCACCCGTGCAGGCCGCCGTACGGTCGGCGGGAGCCGTGCTGCTGGAGAACATGCGCGGCCATATGCGCCAGTACGGCATGCTCACGGCGCTCGTCTTCATCATCGTGCTGTTCCAGATCTGGACCGAAGGCACGCTGCTGCTGCCGAACAACGTCTCCAACCTGATCCAGCAGAACGGCTACATCCTCATTCTGGCCATGGGCATGATGATCGTCATCATCGCCGGGCATATCGACCTGTCCGTCGGCTCACTGGTGGCCTTCGTCGGCGCCATGTCGGCCGTGATGATGGTCAAACACGATATGCCCTGGGTGGCGGCGCTGGTGCTGTCCCTGCTGATCGGCGCGGTCGCCGGGGCCTGGCAGGGCTTCTTCATCGCCTACGTCGGTATCCCGTCGTTCATCGTGACGCTCGCCGGAATGCTGCTCTTCCGGGGCCTGACGCAGATCGTCCTGGAGGGCCAGTCCCTCTCGCCCTTCCCGGAGGGCTTCCAGAACCTCGCCAAGGGCTTCATCCCCGAGATGGGCCCCTACACCCAGTACCACAATCCCACGCTGCTGATCGGCCTCGTCGCGCTCGTCTTCCTGCTGCTGCGCGAACACCGGGACCGCAAGCGGCAGCTGACGTACGAGCTGGACGTGCTGCCCACCGGGCTGTGGGTCGCCAAGTGTGTGGCCCTCTCGGCCGCGGTCATCGCCTTCACCCTGACGCTCGCCAGCTTCCATGGCATACCCGTCGTCATGCTGGTGATGGGCGCACTGCTCATCGGGCTCGGCTACGTCATGCGCAACGCCGTCATCGGCCGTCACGTCTACGCGCTCGGCGGCAACAAGGCTGCCGCCAAGCTCTCCGGCGTCAAGGATCAGCGGGTCACCTTCCTGGTCTTCGTCAACATGGGCATCCTCGCCGCGCTCGCCGGCTGCGTCTATGCCGCCCGGCTCAACGCGGGCACCCCGCAGGCGGGCCTCAACTTCGAACTGGAAGCCATCGCCGCCTCGTTCATCGGCGGCGCCTCGATGAGCGGCGGCGTCGGAACCGTAATGGGTGCCGTCATCGGCGGCCTCGTCCTCGGCGTCCTCAACAACGGTATGTCCCTCGTCGGCATCGGCACCGACTACCAGCAGGTCATCAAGGGCCTGGTGCTGCTGGCCGCCGTCGGGTTCGACGTCTGGAACAAGCGCAAGGCCGGTCGCTGACCGGCAGTTCTCCCGCTTCAGGGGCGGCCCTCACACCCCCGGCTTTCGCCGGGGAGGGGCTGCCCCGGGCTGCGCGTTGCGGTCTGCGGAGGGCTTGTGGCGGGCCGGGACGGAGGCCAATGCGGCCTCAGCCCGCGAAGGGCGGCTGCGCAAGGCCCGTGCCCGTGTCCGGGAGGACGAGGAGGGAACCGGCCTGCGGTGAGGGCTCGTTCAGGCCGACGCGGGCCGTGGTGATGTAGAGGTCGGCGAGCCCTGCGCCGCCGAACGCACACGCGGTGGGCCGCTGGACAGGCAGTCCGACGACCCGGTCCAGCACCCCCTCCGGCGTATAACGCCGCACTGCGGCGCCGTCCCACAGGGCCACCCACACGCACCCGTCCGCGTCCACGGTCAGCCCGTCCGGATAGCCCGCGCCCTCCTCGATCCCGGCCAGCGGGCGCCGCCCGGCGACGGCGCCGCCCTCGTGGACGTCGAAGATGTCGATGCGCCGCGTGGGGGTGTCGATGTAGTACATCCGCTGCCCGTCCGGGCTCCAGCCGGTGCCGTTGGAGACGGTGACGTCGTCGAGGACGGTGGTGGCCGTCCCGTCCGGGGCCAGCCGCACCAGCGTGCCACCGCCGGGCGTCTCGTCGTAACACATCGTGCCCGCCCACAGCGCGCCGTCGGGGGCGACCGCCGCGTCGTTGCCGCGGCGGCCGGGAGACGGGTCGCGGTGCAGCCAGGAGAAGCCGCCGTCGGCGTCGTACAGCCCCACACCGTCCCGCAGGTTGACCACCAGCCCGCCGCCCGCGCGCGGCTTGGCGGCGCCCACATGCTGTTCGGTGGTCATCAGGGTGCGGTTGCCGGTCGCGGGATCGAAGGTGTGGACCCGGGCGCCGAGGATGTCCACCCAGATCAGCCGGCCGGCCGCCGGATCCCAGGTCGGTCCCTCGCCCAGTTCGGCGGATGCCTGGAGCGCGGTCTCGACTTCCGTCCCTGATCCCATCACAGCCCCCTGTGGCCCAGCCGTTCGGACAACCGTACAGCGCCGCGCTGCGCCAACTCCGACAGCTCCGCGCGGCGTTCCTCGCTCCACCGGATCAACGGTACGGAGATGGACAGCGCCGCCACCACCCGGCCGGAACGGTCCCGTACGGGCGCGGCCACACAGCTCACATCGGGGTTCGACTCGCTCTCCTCGACGGCGAACCCGCGCTCCGCGATCCGCTTCAGCTCTTCGCGCAGCGTCGCCGCGTCGGTGATGCTGTTGGGCGTCATGGCGCGCAGCTCGGCACCGTCCGGCAGCCTGGCCGCGAGCTCCTCGGAGGGCAGCGAGGCGAGCAGCATCTTGCCGACCGCGGTGCAGTGCGCGGGCAGCCGCCGGCCGGCGGCCGAGACCATCCGCACCGCCTGCGTGGAATCCACCTTCGCGACGTAGATGACGTCCGTTCCCTCCAGGATCGCCACATGCACCGTCTCCTCGCAGGTCTCCGCCACCGAGCGGGCCACCTGCTGCCCCTCGGCCGCGAGGTCGAGCTGCTCGGCGTAGCGGCTGCCGAGCTGGTAGGCGCGCACTCCCAGCCGGTAGTGGCCCGCCTTGCCCGGGACGGGCACGAGGTAGGAGCGCGCAGTCAGGGTGCCGACCAGTTCGTGCACCGTGGTGCGGGGCAGCTGCAGCTTGCGCACTATGTCGGGTGCCGAGAGTGTGCCGTCCCCTTCCAGGAACAGCTCCAGAATGTCCAGCGCCCGGGTCACAGCGGGCACGAGCCGTCCCATGGCTCCTCCTGTTCCGTCCTGTTCGAAATCTCAACAAACGATCGAAGCTCCGAACAGTCTATCCGGGGCGCCCCAGGTGTACGAGGGGGCGTCGAGGTCCACCCGGAAGGTATGACGTACCCCAATCCTGACCCCGATCCGGAGCGCACCCCCGGGCTGGAGAAGAGCGGACTGGTCCCGCCCGGCGAGACGCCGCCCGGGGAGGGCTGTCTGTCGGAGGCCGGTCCGCGCGAGACGCACAACCCGACCAAGGGCTGGAGCACGGTGCCGGTCGTTCTGATCGCCCTCGTGGTGGTGGCCGTGCTCCTGTTCTTCGTGGGGTATCTCGTCGGCCTGATGTGAGCGTCGGGGTCCCCTGGTGCGGCTCCGGGGCGCAGCGCGGGGTACTGCCACCCCGCGACGGCCCGCGGCCACCCCGCGGGGGAGGCGCCGCGCAGAGTGCCCGGGTGCCGGTCCCGATCCCGCGCAAACGCCGATTGCCGGGCGGCAACTACGGTGTGTCCGTACTACAGTACCCGCTGCAAACGGCCGTGACCTGCGATGACCTGCGAAGATGCCGTGCGGCGTGGTTTGTGTCACGGTGAAATCGGGCCGCTGGATTTCCGGCGGCAACACCTTCGGATCCTGTCCGGAAGCGGACTGGGGGATCGCTTCTCGCCTGTCTTACACAGCACCCATGTGAGACGTGGGAGTGAGCAGCCCATGAACACCACGCGGTTCCGCACCACCGAGGACGGCACCACCCCTGCCGTCCCGACCGAGGGCACGGACGCCACCGGCGCCACGGAAGCCCCATGCACCACGGACGCCGCAGACCCCGCGGACCCCGCAGATCCTGCGGACACCGGGGGCGCAACGGACGCCGGGGCCACCGCGGCCGCCGGGGACGCCACGGACGCCGTGGAGGGAGCCACCGTGTCCCACGCCCACCGTCGTACCCACCACGACGCCCCCGACACCGCCGCCGACTTCGCCGAGTTGGTGAAGCTGCCCGAAGGCTGCCCCGAGCGCCGGCGGCTCCAGGACTGTGTGGTCACGGCCTGGCTGCCGATGGCGCACCGGCTCGCCCGCAAGTTCCGCAACCGCGGCGAGTCGCTGGAAGATCTCGAACAGGTCGCCGCGCTCGCACTGGTCAAGTCCGTCGAGCGCTACGACCCGGCCCGGGGCAACGCCTTCGAGACCTTCGCCATACCGACGATCTACGGCGAGCTGAAGCGGCACTTCCGGGACAACATGTGGGAGATCCACGTCCCGCGCCGCGTCCAGGACCTGCGCAACCGGGTACGCGCCAGCATGCGGGAGCTGGAGCTGACCTCTTCCGGGCGCTCACCCACCGTCGCCGAGCTGGCGGCGCACAGTGGCCTCTCGGAAGAGGACACCCTCACCGGCATGGAAGCCCTCCAGTGCTTCAACTCCCTCTCGCTGGATGCGCCCGTCTCCTCCGAGGCCGGTGGCGGAGGGGACGGCTCCGGTGACGGGGCGATCTGCCTGATGGACACCCTCAGCTCGGACGAGAACGGCTACGACCATGTGGTCGACCGCGAAGCGGTCCGGTCCTGTCTGTGCCGGCTCCCCGAGCGGGAGCAGCGGCTGCTGTACCTGCGCTTCTTCCGCGAGCTCACGCAGTCGCAGATCGCTCGCCGGCTGGGCGTCTCCCAGATGCACGTCTCCCGCCTCCTCGCCGCGGCCTGCCGCCGTGTGCGGGAGGAGATCGAGGAGGAGCGCGACCAGGAACCCCCCGCCAAGTCGCCGCGCGCCGCCGCCTGAGAGCGCGCCCGAAGGGGTCTCGTCCTCCGCCGGAAGCCCGGGTTCTAGCCTGTGCGCCAGCACGTTCGCGCCAGCTCACCGAGCCCGCTCACAGATCTGACGGAGAGAACGAGAATGACGGCACTGCCGCAGCCTTTCGACGAGTCGTTCCGGGCCATGCCGCACGCTGTGTACAACAAGCTGCGGGACGAGGCCGCCGTACACCGGGTCGCACTGCCCGACGGCGCCGAGGTCTGGCTCGTCACCCGCGACAAGGACGTACGCGCCGGCCTCGCCGACCCCCGGCTGTCCGTCAACAAGGCGCACTCCACCGGTGGCTACCAGGGTTTCTCCCTCCCGCCCGCGCTGGATGCGAACCTCCTCAACCTCGACCACGACGACCACATACGGCTGCGGCGGCTCGTCGCGCAGGGCTTCACCCCGCGGCGCGCCGAGGCGATGCGCGCCGGGATCCAGGCGGTGGCCGACCGGCTCACGGACGGGCTGGCGGAGCGGCTGGAGAGCGACGGAGTGGCCGATCTGGTGCAGGAGTTCGCCGCCCCGCTGCCCCTGACGGTCGTCTGCGACCTGTTCGAGGTGCCCGAGGCGGACCGTCGGCCGTTCGCCTCCTGGGTGACGACGATGCTCGCGATGGAGAGCCCGCAACAGGTCGGCGAGGCGATCTCGCAGATGCACGATTTCCTGCGCCGGCTGGTGGCCGAGCGCAGGAGCGCGCCCGGCGACGATCTCCTCTCCGCGCTCATCGAGGCCCGAGACGAGGGGGACCGGCTCTCCGAGGACGAGCTGTGCTCCCTCGCCTTCCTCGTCCTGGGCGCGGGCATCGAGAACGTGCAGCACCTGCTGAGCGGGGGCTTCCTCGCCCTGCTGCGGCACCCGAGGCAGCTCGCCGCACTGCGGGGCGACTCCTCGCTGCTGCCCGACGCGGTCGAGGAACTGATGCGGTACGCGCATCCGAACCTGACGGCGATCCGGCGGTTCCCCACCGAGCCGGTGGAGTTCGGCGGGGTGCGGATCCCGGCCGGTGACACGGTGCTGTTCGCCCTCGCCGCTGCCCATCGCGATCCCGCCCGCTACGAGGAGCCGGACCGGTTCGACATCCGGCGCCGCACTGGGGGTACCTCCCGGCCGGAGGCTGGGGGAATGCACCTGGCCCTCGGGCAGGGCATGCACTACTGCCTGGGTGCCCCGCTCGCCCGTATGGAGATCGGGCTTGCGCTGGAGGCGCTGCTCAGCCGCTTCCCTGTGCTGCGCTTGGCGGTGGAGCCCGACGAACTCCGCTGGCAGACCTCGTTCCGCTCCCACGCGCTGCGCGCATTGCCGCTCACCCGCTGAGGGGGTGCCCCTTCCCGATGTTTTCGGGCTGCGGCTTGCGTTGTGGCTGGTCGCGCAGTTCCCCGCGCCCCTTACGGGGCGCGTCCCCCCGGCCGGGAGGGCGCTCCCGCAGCAGGGCCACATCCTGCGCGGCCTGCGCCAGCAGCCCCCGCATGGCCTCCTCCGCGGCGTCGGCGTCCCGTGCGCGTACGGCGTCCAGGACCGCGCGGTGGCTGGGCACCGGGTCGAGAGGGTGGTGGCCGGGCCCGTGCACGAGGCGGTCGCGGGCGGCCCGCACGGTGGAGATCACCATCTCCATGCGCTCCAGCAGCTCGTTGTGCGAGGCGGCCAGCAGCGCCCGGTGGAAGGTGAGGTCCGCCTCGACGGCCTCGGGCGCGCCGTCGGCGGCCTCGCACATGGCCTCCAGGGCCCGCTCCAGCGCGGCGAGATCGGCGTCGGTACGGCGCTCGGCGGCCAGCCGTACCGCGGCGGGCTCCACGATGCCGCGCACCTCGTCCAGATCGCGCAGCAGCGGCGGGCCCGCATCGGAGGCGGCGGCGGTGGCGGACTGGAACTGCCAGCGCAGCACGTCCGCGTCCAGCAGGTTCCAGTCGGTGCGCGGGCGTATGAAGGTGCCCCGCTTCTGCCGGGCGTCGACCATGCCCTTGGCCGCCAGCACCTTCAGCGACTCGCGGAGCGCGGTGAGGCTGACGCCCAACTCGGCCTGGAGCGCCCCGAGGTCGAGGGTGGCGCCCTCGCGGAGGGCGCCGCTGAGCACCCGGTGGGCGAGGGCCTCCACGGTCTGCCCGTGTACGCCCCGCGGCGCGTAGCCAGCCATCGGGACCTCCTGTTGTTTCCCCCGGTACGCCTGCTGTTCCTCCGGCGTTCGGGCCGATCTCATCCCGGCGACGACTTTACGACGCCCCCCGACAGTCCACGATCTCGGGCGGATTGCCGTCAAGGAACTATTCATAAATAACGAGTTCTTGTACGGTGCGGCGTCATCACGGTCTCCCGCTCTGCCCGGCATCCGACTCGTCGCAGGGGGCGCAGCATTCATGACGGCAGCCGACCACCGTTCCGGAACCAGCTTTGGCATCCGCACCTTCGAGCCCGCCCGACTGCACTTCGGCGGCGACTACAACCCCGAGCACTGGCCGGAGGAGGTGTGGGCAGAGGACATCCGGCTGATGAAGGAGGCCGGGGTCACCATGGTCACGGCCGGAATCTTCTCCTGGGGACTGGTCGAACCCCGGCCCGGCAGCTACGGCTTCGGCTGGTTCGACCGCGTCATGGGCCGGCTCGGCGACGCCGGCATCCAGGTCTGTCTGGCCACCATGACCGCCTCTCCGCCGCCCTGGCTGAGCCGACAGCACCCGGAGATCCTGCCCGAGACCGCCGACGGCGTCCGCAAGTGGCCCGGCTCCCGGCAGCACTACTGCCCCTCCAGCCCGGTCTACCGCACCCGCGCCGTCCGCCTCGTGGAACAGCTCGCCACCCGCTACGCCGAGCACTCGGCGCTGGCCCTGTGGCACATCGGCAACGAGTACGGGTGCAGCAACCCGGTCTGCTACTGCGAGGTGTCGGCCGCCGACTTCCGCCGCTGGCTTCGCGAGCGCTACGGCACCGTCGAAGCCCTCAACGCGGCCTGGTCCACCACTTTCTGGTCGCAGCGCTACGGCGACTTCGAGGAGGTGCTGCCGCCGCGTACGACGCCGACCCACGCCAACCCCACCCAGCAGCTGGACTACGCCCGCTTCAGCGACGACGCGCTGCTGCAGTGCTATCTGGCCGAGCGCGAAGTACTGCGCCGTATCACCCCCGATGTGCCGGTCACCACCAACCACATGCCGCACCACAAGCCGGTCGACCCGTTCCGCTGGGCGGCGTACGAGGACGTCACAGCGCTGGACTACTACCAGGAGCCGTACGACAGCGAGACGCACATCGACGCCGCTGCCGCGTTCGATGTGACGCGCTGCGCCGGGGGCGGACGGCCGTGGATGCTGATGGAGCAGGCACCCGGCGCCGTCAACTGGCGGGCCCGCAACGGCCCCAAGCCGCCCGGCGCTATGCGGCTGTGGAGCTGGCAGGCCGTCGCACAGGGCGCCGACGCGGTGCTCTACTTCCAGTGGCGCCAGTCCCAGGGCGGCGCCGAGAAGTTCCACTCCGCGATGGTGCCGCACGCCGGGACCGGCACCCGGATCTTCCGCGAGGTCAGCGCGCTGGGCCAGGAACTGGCCACGGTGCCGCAGCTCGCGGGCACCCGCTGCAGTTCCGAAGTGGCGCTGCTGGCCGACTGGAACAGCTGGTGGGCGCTGGAGCAGGGCTCGCACCCCTCCTCGGCCCTCAGCCATCGCGAGACGCTGCTGCGCCACTACAAGCCGCTCTTCGACGCCGGGGTGCCCTGCGACATCGTCCCGCCCGACCGCGCGCTCGGCGGCTACCGGCTGGTGGTCGTCCCCAATCTGTATCTGATGAGCGAGGAGACCGCGGAGCGGCTGACCGCCTACGTACGCGACGGGGGTCACCTGTTCGTGTCGTACTTCACCGGCATCGCCGACGAGTGCGACCGCGTCCACCTGGGCGGCTATCCGGCGCCGCTGCGCGAGGTGCTGGGGCTGCGGGTCGAGGAGTTCTGGCCGCTGGACGAGGGCGCCCGCGTGCTGCTGCGGGGCGAGCTGAGCGGCCAGGCCGATCTGTGGTCGGAGGCCATCGATCTCGCGGGGGCGCGTGCCGTGGCCACATTCGGGGACGGCGAGTTGGCCGGGCGGCCCGCACTGACCCGGCACGCTTTCGGGGACGGCGTGGCCTGGTACGCGGGCACGCGCCCCGAGCCCGCACTGATGCGCGCCCTGATGGACCGCGTACGGGACGAGGCCGGCGCCGCACCCGTGCTCGCGGAGCTGCCCGACGGAGTGCAGGTCACCGTCCGTGAGGGCGCGGCCGGCCGATTCCTGTTCCTGCTCAACCACGGCGCGGCCCCGGCCGCAGTGACGCTCCCGCATCCCGCGCGGAACCTTCTCGACCCCGCTGCGGAGCCCGCCGCCGCCCTCACCCTTCCGGCCCGTGGCGTCGCGGTGCTGGGCACCCCATAAGGGGCGCGGGAACTGCGCGATCAATCACAACGCACCCGCACACAAACGCGTGCCCCGTCGAACAACGGCGGATTGCCGCAGCTCGGCACCGCCGAACACCGCTCACGTGCTTCTCGCCGTCGCGGCGGGAAGGGTTGGTCCCTCTGACAAGGAGGTCGGATGCCCACCCGAAGAAAACTGCTGGCGGCAACCGCTGCCGCAGCCGCCATCCCCGCGATAGCGGCCTGCGGCGAGCAGGCGGGCGCGGCCCGGATGACGAAGCAGACCCGCCGCACCCCCGGGCGGCGGGTGAACCTCGTCTTCTGGACCTGGGTCCCCCTGCAGAAGGCCGCGGCGCTGTGGAACAAGCAGAACCCCGACATCCACGTCACCGTGCAGACGGTCCCCGCCAACACCTCCGGCGGCTACCAGAAGATGCACGCCGCTCTCAAGGCCGGTGACCCGCCCGATCTGGCCCAGATCGAGTACTACGCACTGCCGGAGTTCATGCTGGTCCGCGGCCTGACGGACCTCAGCAAGTACGGTGCCGACCGGCTCAAGGACAGTTACGTCGACTGGCAGTGGCAGCAGGGCGTCTTCGCGGGCCGGACCTATGCCATGCCGCAGGGCTCCGGGCCGATGGGCTTCTTCTACCGCGCCGACCTGTACGACAAGTGGGACCTGGAAGTTCCCCGCACCTGGGACGAGTTCCGGCAGACGGCACTGAAGATCAAGAAGCGTTCCGGCGGCTCCTACATCACCGCATTTCCGCCCGTCAACGCGCAGTGGTTCGCCTCCTTCCCCTGGCAGCGCGGCGCCCACTGGGTGCGTACCGAGGGTGATACCTGGATCGTGGATCTGACCAGCGAGGAGTCGCTGCAGGTGGCCGACTTCTGGGACGGGCTGATCCGGGACAAGCTGGTAGCGACGATCCAGGACTCGCAGGGCTCCTTCTTCAAGGGCCTGCAGACCGGGCAGCTCGCGAGCTGGCTCGGCGCCCAGTGGCAGGACGCCCTCATCCGCGGCAACGCGCCCGGCACCAAGGGCAAGTGGCGGGTGGCGGAGCTGCCCCAGTGGGAGCGGGGTGAGCACGCCTCGGCGAACTGGGGCGGCTCCTCCACCGCGATCCTGCAAGGCACCCGGCACCCCGAGGAAGCGCTGAAGTTCGCCCACTGGCTCAACACCGACCCCGCCAGCATCAAGCTGCTGGTGGAGGCCGGATACGGCTGGCCCTCCGCCGAACTGGACCTGAAAGAGTCCCCGTTGGGCAAGCCGGACCCGTTCTTCGACGGGCAGGTCTACAACGAGGTCTTCCAGGTCTCGGACCGCAATGTGGACACCAGTTGGCGCTTCTCGCCCACCACCACCCAGTCCTACGCACACATCCAGGACAACATCGGCCGGGTCGTCGCGGGCCACGGCACCATCGGGGAAGCGCTCGCGGACGCCCAGACCAAGTTCGTCGACGATCTCAAGGCCAAGGGCCTGGACGCGAGGAGCGCCCGATGACGACGTCCAGCACAGGGAGAAAGCCCGATCGTCACCGCCGCAGCGCGCGCCCCGACCGCAAGGCGTGGGTGTTCCTCGGCCCGTTCCTCGCCGTCTACGTCTTCGCGATGATCCTGCCGATCTGCTACGCGATCTACCAGAGCCTGCTGACCGTGGAACGCTCGGGCCCGCTGGGTCTTGGCGAGCCGTCCGTCGAGTTCGCCGGGCTGGACAACTACGCGCTCGCCCTCGAGCAGACCGCGTTCCTGGAAGGCTTCGGCCGCGTGCTGCTGTTCGGCGTCGTGCAGGTGCCGGTGATGCTGGTGCTGGCCCTCGTCCTGGCGCTGCTGCTCGACCAGGTGAAGGACCGCTGGGCCGGGCTGCTGCGGGCCACCTACTTCCTGCCGTACGGCATTCCCGGTGTCATCGCCACCCTGCTGTGGGGCTTTCTGTATGTGCCGGGGATCAGCCCGATCAACGACCTGCTCGGGGAGTTCGGCTTCCAGCCGGACTTCCTCAGCTACGACAACATCCTGTGGTCCATCGCGAACATCGTCGTCTGGGAGTTCGCGGGCTACAACATGCTGATCATCGTCGCCCAGCTCAAGTCGATCCCCCAGGAGCTGTACGAGGCGGCCAGGATCGACGGCGCGGGGCCGTGGCAGGTCGCGCTGCGCATCAAGCTCCCGCTGGTGCGCCCTGCGCTCATCCTCACCTGCGTCTTCTCCATCATCGGCACCATGCAGCTGTTCGCGGAGCCGCTGGTCCTCAAGAAACTCGCACCTGTCGTCACCAACAACTTCACGCCGAACCTCAGCGCCTACTTCGACGCCTTCGCCAACGCCAACGTCTATCTGGCAGCCGCCAAGTCGGTGCTCCTCGCCGTCGTCGCGATGGTGCTGTCCTTCTCCTTCCTCAGCCTGGTCAGCCGCAAGCGGAAGGATGACCGATGAGAACGCTGCGTCCCGGACGGATCCTGCTCGTCGCCTTCCTCGCGCTGGCCGCCGGCTACTTCCTGCTGCCCGTCTACTGGCTTGTCATCGCGGCCACCAAGTCGAACGAGAGCCTCTACGGCAGCTTCGGGCTGTGGTTCGACAACCCGCGGCTGTGGCACAACCTGTCGCAGATCTTCACCTACAACGGCCACATATACCCCCGCTGGGCACTCAACTCCCTCTTCTACGCGGGCGTCGGCGCCCTCCTGGCCACACTGCTGTCAGCCGCCGCGGGCTTCGCCCTGGCCAAGTACCGCTTCCGGGGGCGCGAGGCCGTCTTCAAGTGTGTGCTCGCCGGTGTGCTGCTGCCGTCCACGGCGCTGGCGCTGCCGCTCTATCTGATGTTCAACAAGATCGGGCTGACCAACACTTACTGGGGTGTGCTCATCCCCAGCATCGTCAGCCCCTTCGGCGTCTATCTGTGCCGCATCTACGCCGAGTCCGCCGTGTCCGACAACCTGCTGGAGGCCGCGCGGGTGGACGGCGCGGGGGAGGAGCGCATCTTCTTCACGGTGGTGCTGCGGCTGATGACCCCGGCGCTGGTGACGGTGTTCCTCTTCCAGTTCGTCCACATCTGGAACAACTATTTCCTGCCCCTGGTGATGCTCTCCGACGAGCGCAAGTACCCGATCACCCTGGGCCTGGTCGCGTGGAAGGAGGCCGCGGACCGGGTTCCCGAACTCACCCAGTACACCGTCGGGGGCGCTTTCGTCTCCGTCATCCCGCTCGCCGTTGCCATGCTCGTCCTCCAGCGGTACTGGCGGACAGGGCTGACCGAGGGAAGCGTGAAGGAGTAGCAATTGCGGATCGCCAGGGTCGAGACCTTTGCTGTGCCGCCGCGCTGGCTGTTCTGTCGCATCGAGACCGACAGCGGACTCGTCGGCTGGGGCGAACCGGTGGTGGAGGGCCGCACCGACACCGTCCGTGCAGCCGTGCACGAACTCGCCGAGCAGTTCCTGCTCGGTGCCGACCCGCTGCGGATCGAGGACCACTGGCAGCTGATGACCAAGGGCTCCTTCTACCGCGGCGGACCCGTCCTCTCCTCCGCCGTCGCCGGCCTCGATCAGGCCCTGTGGGACATCGCGGGCAAGGCGTACGGCGCACCCGTGCACCAGCTCCTCGGCGGGCCGGTGCGCGAGCGGGCCCGCGCCTACTGCTGGGTGGGCGGTGACGAACCGGCCGATGTGCGCGAGCAGGTGGCGGCGCAGATGGCGGCCGGTTTCACCGCCGTCAAGATGAACGCCTCCGGGCGCACCGACCGGCTGCCCACCGCCGCGGCGCTCGACGCCGTCGCGGCCCGCGCCGAGGCGGCCCGCGAAGCCCTCGGGCCCGACGGTGACTTCGCCGTCGACTTCCACGGCCGGTTCTCCGTCGCGGGCGCCATCCGGGCGCTGTCCGTACTGGAGCCGTACGGGCCGATGTTCGCCGAGGAGCCCGTACTGCCCGAGTACACCCATCTGCTCGGCCGGGTGACCGAGGGGACCACCGTTCCGATCGCCACCGGGGAGCGGCTCTTCTCCCGTACGGACGTACTGCCCGCGCTGCAGGCCGGCATCGCAGTGATCCAGCCGGACCTCTCGCACGCGGGCGGGCTCTCCGAGGTACGGCGCATCGCCTCGCTCGCCGAGACCTGGGACGTCGCGGTCGCCCCGCACTGCCCGCTCGGACCGCTGGCGCTGGCGGCCAGTCTCCAACTGGCCTTCTGCACCCCGAACTTCCTGATCCAGGAACAGTCCATCGGCATCCACTACAACACCGGCGCCGAACTGCTCGACTATGTGGTGGACCGCGAGGTGTTCCGCTTCCAGGACGGACATCTGCTCCGCCCCACAGGCCCCGGGCTGGGTGTGACCGTCGACGAGCGGGCCGTGCGCGAGGCCGACAGCAAGGCCGAGAGCTGGCACAACCCCATATGGCGTCACCCGGACGGAGGGTTCGCCGAATGGTGAGCTCACCCTGGGGGGTGGTGCTGCCTCCGGGCCGCGGCTGAAAACCTTCCACTCTGGCAGCCGAGCGTCCAGCGTGGTCCCTGACAGACGTCAGGGCCGATATAGGATGCCCGCGCCGAAGGGGGAGGCTGATCATGGACACGGTCATCGTTCAACTGCCGGACCAGCCGGGAAGCGACGCCGGCGAGTTCGGCGACCGGCCGCGTCTGCTGCACCTGGGGCCCGGGGAGACGGCGGACTTCGGCCGCGGCGGAGCTGACAGCCCGGTAGAGGTCGCGCTGTCCGATCCGGGCGTCTCCCGGCACGCGGGCCAGATCACGGCCGCCGAGGACTACTGGCGGCTCTCCAACTACAGCGGCAACGTCACCTATGTGGTGGAGAACATGGAGGGCGCCGGGGAGCACATCAAGGTGGCGCCGGGCAGGCTGGGCGCACCGGTCCCGTTCGAGTTCTCCCGCGTCGTACTGCCCTCCCGCGACGGCGAGGTGCACTTCAAGGTGTTCGCACCGGAGCACATGTATCTGGACACCGGCGTCGGCGTCCGCTCCGGGGAGCCCACCCAGAGCCCTTTCGCGCTGGACCAGACCTCCAAGTACTTCCTGGTGCTGCTCGCACTGTGCGAGCCCCGGCTGCGCGACCCCTCCAGCGGGGCCATCCCCGGCGTCAGCGAGATCCTGGAGCGGCTGCGCCCCGTGGAGGGCTGCCAGGACCTGACGCGCTCGGCCGTCAACTACCACATCGAGTACCTGGCCACGGTCAAGCTGCGGCTGCGCAACGACGACGAACGCGCCACCGGCACCAACCACAAACGCGCCGAACTCGTCGCCCTCGCCCTCCGCTTCGATCTCGTCCGGGAAGAACACCTCGCGCTGCTGCGGCCCGCGCGGAGTGAACGCAAGGAGCGCAAGGAGCACAAGGAGAACGCAGGGCATGGCTGACGGCGGCGCAACCGGCCGGATCGACCTGCCCGCCGGCTACCGGGTGGGGGACTGGGAGCTGACCGGCGCGATCGGCGCGGGCAGTTGGGGCGTCGTCTACGCGGCGCGCGGGACGGACGGCACCCAGGCGGCGGTGAAGTTCCTGCCGACCCAGCTGTTGCCGCCCGGGCAGCGCGAATCCATGGCCGAACTGGTGCGGCGCGAGGTCCGCTTCAGCCTGGAGACCCGCCACCCGAACGTGGTGCGCACCCACGAAGCGCTCACGGTCCACGACGCCGACCGGCCCGACCTGGACGGTGCGACCGCGCTGGTCATGGACCGCGCCGAGCGCAGCCTCCAGGAGCTGCTGACCCCCGGCTCCGGCGAGGGCCCCGCGCCGCTGCCGGACGCGGCACACATCCTCGCCGGGGTCAGCGCCGGGCTGGCCCACATCCACCAACGCGGCTGGGTGCACGGCGACCTCAAGCCCGGCAACGTACTGCTGGCAGCCGGCGGCGAAGTGTGGCTGGGCGACTTCGGGCTGACCGTCGAGCTGGACGGCACCCACGCCTATGTGCCGCCGCTGGGTTCCCTCGACCACGTACCGCCCGAGTGGTGGTCCGACCGCGAGGGCGGGCACAGCGTGGTGCGCCCCACCGCGGACATCTGGGCTTTCGGGGTGCTGGCCCACCAGGTGCTCACCGGCGGACTGCACCCCTTTCCCGGCAGCACCCCGCGCGCCCGCGCGCTGGGCGCCCAGGCATACGCACGCGGCAACGCCGAACTGCGTCTCGACAACAGCGTCCCGCAGGGCTGGCGGGAACTGATCGCCGACTGCCTCAAGCCCGACCACACCTCCCGCGCGGCGCTGGACGCCGGGGAACTCGCGGCCCGGGTACGGGAACTGGAAGGCACCGGCCGGGCGGGACGGGGCAGCTTCGGCAGCCCGTTCCGCTCCGACCGCGGGGGACGTCCCGGCCGCTCGGGGCACCGCTCGGCCGGAGGCCGGCGGAGCCGCCGCCTCACCGTCGTCGCGGCAGCCGTCGCCGTCCCGCTCGTCGCCGCCGGCTCGGTCGTCCTGCTGCGGGCCGACGACGACCCGACCTCCTCCTCCGGGGGAGAGACGCCCAGCGCCTCGCCTTCCGTGCCCGGCGCCATCCCCGCCGACTCCGACGTGCCCCGCAAGCTGCGCCCGGTCATCACCAAGGCGGCGCTCAAGTGCGCCGAGGACGAGGTCACGCCCGCCTTCCTCGCCGCCATGCTGAAGGCGGAGAGCGGCTTCGACGCGAACGCCAGACGGCCGCAGACCGATGAGTACGGCATTGCCATGTGGACGCCGTCCGTCTTCAAGGGATGGGCCCAGGACGGCGACAAGGACGGCGACAAGAGCTATATGTCGCCGCCGGACGCCATCGCTGCGATGTCCAACTTCGTGTGCTGGCTCGACCAGCAGTACAAGGAGAAGGGCATGCGCGAAGACCTGCCCGCGCTGATGGCCGCCGGCTACCGCACCAGCTCCCGTACGGTCCTCGAGGCGGGCGGCGTCCCGGAGCGGGTGCGGCCGCATGTGAACCGCGTCGAGCGCTATCTGAAGCAGTACACCAGCTGAGCCCGTGAAGCCCTGAAGCCGCCTGCCCACGGGGTGCAGGCGGCTTCAGGGCGGCGACCGCTCACGGGGGACGGGCTCGCGCGAGGCTCCACCGCGCTACCCGGCCCCCATGCCCCCCGGACGCCGACCCGCCTGCTTCCCGCACGTCGGCCATGGGCCAGCACGGCCGCCGCGTTCGGGCCGTTCGGCTCGACGGGTCCCGGCCCTGGCCGCTCGTCAGCGGCCGGGGCCGTTGTGCTCCACCCTAGGAAGAGGCAGGTCCAGCGAGTACCTGACGAATGTCAGGACAACGGGACCGGACGGAGCGACGGAGCAGGAGGATCACAGCGGATGAGTTATCCCGGCCGGCAGGCCCCCCGAGCGCCCGATCTGCGTACGCTCGACGCGGCGCTGACCGAGTGCCGGGCCTGTCCGCGGCTGGTGGAGTGGCGGGAGGAGGCGGCACGCGTCAAACGTCCGGCCTTCCGGGACTGGGAGTACTGGGCGCGGCCCGTGCCCGGGTTCGGCCCGCCGGACGCGCGGATGCTGCTCGTCGGCCTGGCTCCGGCCGCGCACGGAGGCAACCGGACCGGGCGGATGTTCACCGGTGACCGCTCCGGTGATGCCCTCGTCGCCGCGCTGTACGACCTCGGCCTGGCCTCGCAGCCTGCCTCCACCCACCGCGGCGACGGGCTGCGGCTGCACGGGGTGCGGTTCACCTCGCCGGTGCACTGTGCGCCGCCCGCCCACAAGCCCACCCCGGCCGAGCGGGACACCTGCCGCCCCTGGCTGGTACGGGAGCTGGAGCTGCTGCACCCCACGGTGCGTACCGTCGTCGCCCTCGGCGCCTTCGCCTGGCAGGCCCTGCTGCCGGTGTCGGCCGCCGGCGGCCGACATGTCCCCCGTCCCCGCCCCGTGTTCGGACATGGCGTCCGGGTCGAACTTCGCCCTGTCCGGGCGGATACGGCACCGCTGAGCGTGTACGGCTGCTACCACGTCACCCCGCGCAACACCTTCACCGGCAGGCTGACCCCCGCCATGCTGCGGGATGTGCTGCGCACGGCGGCCCGGGAGGCGGGGCTGCCGACCCGTTGAGCGTTCTGGTCGCGGCCCGTGGACGGTTCCGGCGGACCGCAGGCGCCCGGCGGAACCGCGGGGCACGCGTCAAGCGGCGGCTTCGCGCAGCGCGTCCAGTACCGGCCTGATCAGCGGATGCTCCTCGGCCCCGCGGCGCACGGCGGCGAACACCCGCCGCGTGGGCGGGCTGCCCTCCACGGGCTGTACGGCGACCCCGGCCCGGTCGGTACCGAGCAGCGCCGACCGCGGCACCAGGGCGACGCCCACCCCCGCGGAGGCGAGCGCGACGACGGCGCTGAAGTCGTCGGAGAAGTGCTCCATGGCGGGCTCGAAGCCCGCATGTTCGCAGGCGAGCACCACCACGTCGTGGCAGGGGTTGCCGGGGAAGGGCCCGATCCAGGTGTCCTTGGCCAGCTCGTCCAGCGGCACCCGGTCGGCGTCGGCCAGCCGGTGCCCCACGGGCACCACGGCGTCGAACGGCTCCGCGTACAGCGGCAGCCGCGTCAGCCGGGGGTCGTCCGGGCGGGGTGCGCCCCGGTACTCGACGGCCACCGCCACATCCGTCTCGCGGTCCAGCACCATCGGCAGGCTCGCGTCGCCTTCCGCGTCCTGGACCCGCACCCGGATTCCGGGCGCCGTACGGGCCAGCCGGGCGAGTGCGGGCGCGACCACCAGGCCGATGCCGGTGGCGAAGGAGGCCAGGTCCACCCGGCCCGCGGCGCCCGAGCCGTACGCCGCCAGCTCCGCCTCGGCCCGCTCCAGCTGGGCGAGGACCAGATTGGTGTGCGAGAGCAGGATCTCCCCGGCCGGGGTGAGCCGTACGCCCTTGGTGCCGCGCTCGACCAGCCGGTGGCCGGTCTCCTGCTCCAGCGCTGTCAGCTGCTGGGAGACGGCCGAGGGGGTCAGATAGAGCGCGGCGGCAGCGGCGGTCACCGTGCGGTGGTCGGCCACCGCACGGAGGATGTGCAGCCGCCGCGCTTCGATCACGAGACCGATTCTGCCCCAGTCGTCTTCGCGAGCTCTGCCCGGGATGCGACAAACGCGTCGATGGCCCGGTCGACATCCTCCGCGGAGTGCGCCGCCGACAGCTGCACCCGGATCCTGGCCTGCCCCTTCGGCACCACCGGGTAGGAGAACCCGATCACATACACCCCCCGCTCCAGCAGCAGCTCCGCCATCCGGGCCGCCTCGGCGGCGTCACCGATCATGACGGGCGCGATGGCGTGCTCCCCGGGGAGGATCGTGAAGCCCTCCTCGGTCATCCGGCGGCGGAACAGCTCGGTGTTGGCCTTCAGCTTCTCCCGCAGGTCACCGGCCGACTCCAGCAGGTCGAGCACCTTCAGCGAGGCCGCCGCGATCACCGGGGCCAGGCTGTTGGAGAACAGATACGGGCGCGAGCGCTGGCGCAGCAGCGCCGCGATCTCCGCGCGGGCCGCCACATAGCCGCCCGAGGCGCCGCCCAGCGCCTTGCCGAGGGTGCCGGTGATGATGTCGATCCGGTCCATGACGCCGTGCAGCTCCGGCGTTCCGCGCCCGCCCTCGCCGACGAAGCCGACCGCGTGCGAGTCGTCCACCATCACCATCGCGTCGTAGCGCTCGGCCAGGTCGCAGATCTCGGGCAGCGGTGCGAGGTAGCCGTCCATCGAGAAGACGCCGTCGGTGACGATCAGCCGGCGCCGGGCGTCCTGCGCCTGCTTGAGCTGCTGCTCCAGGTCGGCCATGTCGCGGTTGGCGTAGCGCAGGCGGCGGGCCTTGGACAGCCGGATGCCGTCGATGATCGAGGCGTGGTTGAGGGCGTCGGATATGACCGCGTCCTGCGCGTCGAGCAGCGTTTCGAACACGCCGCCGTTCGCGTCGAAACAGGACGAGTAGAGGACGGCGTCCTCCTGGCCGAGGAACGCCGAGAGCCGCGACTCCAGCTCCTTGTGCACCTCCTGGGTGCCGCAGATGAAGCGGACCGAGGCCATCCCGTAGCCCCAGCGGTCCAGCGCCGCGTGCGCAGCGGCGAGCACCTCGGGGTGGTCGGCCAGGCCGAGGTAGTTGTTGGCGCAGAAGTTGAGCACCTCGCCGGGCCGACCGCCCCCGGTCACCTCGACGGTGGCCGACTGCGGGGTGCCGATGACCCGCTCCGGCTTGTGCAGCCCGGCCGCGGTGATCTCGTCGAGGGTGGCGCGCAGCTCGTCGCGTACGGAGTCGAACATGCTGTCAGGTCTCCAGTGGATAGAACGAGAGGGGGCTCAGCTGGTCCAGTCGAGGACGACCTTGCCGCCGCGCCCGCCGGCCGCGTCGTCGAAGGCCGCGTCGAAGTCGCGGTAGTCGTACCGGCCGGTGATCACGGGGCCGAGGTCGAGGCCGCCCTCCAGCAGCACCGACATCGCGTACCAGGTCTCGAACATCTCCCGGCCGTAGATGCCCTTGATGGTGATCATCGAGGTGACGATCCGGGCCCAGTCCACGGCGAACTCCTCGGCGGGCAGCCCGAGCATCGCGATCTTCCCGCCGTGGGTCATGTTGGCGAGCATGTCGCGCAGGGCCACCGGGTTGCCGGACATCTCCAGGCCCACGTCGAAGCCCTCACGCAGCCCCAGGGTGCGCTGGCCGTCGGCGATGCTCGCGCCGGAGACGTTCAGTGCGAGGGAGGCGCCGACCTCGCGGGCCAGCTCCAGGCGCTCCTCGCTGACGTCGGTGACCACGACGTTCCGCGCCCCGGCGTGCTTGGCGACCGCCACCGCCATCAGCCCGATCGGGCCCGCGCCGGTGATCAGTACGTCCTCGCCGACGAGCGGGAAGGAGAGCGCGGTGTGCACGGCGTTGCCGAACGGGTCGAAGATCGCCGCGATGTCCGCGTCCACCGGGGTGCGGTGCACCCATACGTTCTCCGCGGGCAGTGCCACATACTCGGCGAAGGCGCCGTCCCGGCCGACGCCGAGCCCGACCGTGGCCCGGCACAGATGCCGGCGCCCGGCCAGACAGTTGCGGCACTTGCCGCAGACCAGATGGCCCTCGCCGCTCACGCGGTCGCCGGGCTCGATGTCGGTCACGTCCCGGCCGGTCTCCACGACCTCGCCGGTGAACTCGTGCCCCACCACCAGCGGTGCGGTCACCGCCTGCTGGGCCCAGCCGTCCCAGGCGCGGATGTGCAGATCGGTGCCGCAGATACCGGTCCGCTCCACCTTGATCAACACCTCGCCGGGGCCGGTGGCGGGCTCCGGCACATCGGCCAGCCACAGTCCCGGTTCGGCCTTCTCCTTGACCAGCGCCTTCACGCCACGGCTCCTGTCGTCTCGCGCCACGGCAGGGCGAAGCAGGGCCGGCAGGCCCTGTGCCCTGGAACGGGGGTGGGGCGGCGCTTTCCGTGCACACCGCCGCGTCAAACGTGCCGTACGGGGGCTCCAGGGTCCATCGAGGATTTCTTAACCGCGCCCGCAGCTTCCCTTCACACGCCGCTGTCCGCCGCTCGCCCTGGTCGCGCGGGCGCGGGCGCGGGCGCAGTCGCGGTCGCGGGCTTGGGCGTTCCGCGCTATATGTGACGTATGGGCGAGAACGGCAGGCGGCTCGTCCCGCCCATCTCCCCGATGACGGCCCGCACGGTCGATGTGCCGCCCCGCGCGCCCGGCCTCGCGTACGAGGCCAAGTGGGACGGCTACCGCGTACTGCTCTTCGCCCGCCCCGACGCGCCCCACCTCCAGTCGCGGCGTGGGAACGACCTCGGCCCCGGCTTCCCCGACATCCTGCGGGCCGCCGCGGAACTGGGCGAGGAGGCCGTCTTCGACGGGGAGCTGGTGGTGATCGAGGAGGGAGCAGTCAACTTCGCCGCGCTCCAGTCGCGGGCCCAGCGCACCGGGCGCCGCGCCGAGGCCGCAGCCGCCGCGCACCCGGCCCACTTCATCGCCTTCGATCTGCTGCAGCTCGACGACGAACTGACCATGACCCGCCCCTACCGTGAGCGCCGGGCCCTGCTGGAGGAGATCTTCACCCGCCGTGACCTCCAGTCGCCCTGGGCCCTGTGCCCGATGACGACCGACCCGGACCGGGCGAGCGAATGGCTGGACCCGGCCTGGGGCGCGGTCGGCGTCGAGGGCATGGTCGTCAAGGGCCTGGGCCAGCCCTACCGACCCGGCGAACGCGGCTGGCGCAAGCTGCGCGCCCGCGCTACCGCTGACGCGGTGGTCGGCGCGGTGACAGGCCCGGTGACCTCGCCCGACGCCCTGCTCCTGGGCCGTTACGACGCCGAGGGCGAACTCCTCATGGTGGCCCAGAGCGCGCCCGTCACCAACGTCCTGCGCCGCGAACTCGGCCCCCTGCTGACCCCTGCGGGGCCCGACCACCCCTGGACCGATGTGCAGTTCCGCTCCGGCTGGGGCACCCGCGACATCCTCGCCCACCGCTGCGTCGTCCCCGAACTGGTCGTCGAGTTCGAGGCCGACGTCGCCTTCGACGCGGGCCGCTGGCGCCACCCGGTCCAAGCGAGGCGCATCCGCGCGGAGTTGGCGCCGGAAGATGTCCCACACTTCCCCGCGGGCCCGGCCGACTGAAGTCGTGGTGTCGGGGGTCCGGGAGGTGTTCGCCGCCCCCCTTCCCGCCGCAGCGGTGCTCAGCCACGGCGAAGGTGCCCGGCGGTGCCAAGCTCTGCCGCGGTGCGGCTGCTTTTGGCACCGCCGGTCCGACGCGTGGGGCTTCTCGCCGCTGCGGCGGGAAGGGAGGCGGGGAGAAGAGGGGGCGCCGGGAAGAGGGGGAGGCGGCGGGACGAAGCACGCACGGCGGGGAGAAGGAGCCGTGGCGTGCTCGGCAGCCGAGAGCCGAGAGCCGAGAGCCGAGAGCCGGGCAGCCGAGAACCGAGCAGCCGAGAACCGAGCAGCCGAGAGCCCGGCGGCCGAGAGCCCGGCGGCCGGGCTGCCGGGCTAAGGTCGCCGGGGGCCGCGAACGACGCGGCGCACCCCATGGTCCGTCCGCGCAGACAGGGAGGGCAACGAGATGCCGAACTCGCAGTCCGGGACCGCGGTCCCGGACGAGTTGCGGCGGCGGCTCGGCGTACCGGACGCCGTTCTGATCGGCCTCGGCGCCATGATCGGCGCCGGGGTCTTCGCGGCGCTGGCGCCCGCCGCCCGCGCCGCCGGGTCCGGGCTGCTGCTCGGTCTCGCGCTGGCGGCCCGTTACCCGACCTCCGGCGGCACGTATGTGTACGGCCGCGAGCGGCTGGGGGAGTTCTGGGGATATCTGGCGGGGTGGGCGTTCGTCGTCGGAAAGACCGCCTCGTGCGCGGCGATGGCCCTGACGGTCGGCTCGTACGTATGGCCCGCACAGGCGCACGCCGTCGCGGTGGCCGCCGTGGTGGCGCTGACCGCCGTCAACTACGCGGGGGTACAGAAGACGGCCTGGCTGACGCGGGCGATCGTGGCCGTGGTGCTGGCCGTCCTCGCCGCCGTCGTGGTGGCCGCGCTCACCGCGCAGGGTGCGGTGGCCGACCGGCTGGCGCCCGGTGGCGACGTCTCGGCCGGCGGCGTCCTCCAGGCGGCCGGACTGCTGTTCTTCGCCTTCGCCGGGTACGCCCGGATCGCCACGCTGGGCGAGGAGGTACGCGATCCGCGGCGCACCATCCCCCTCGCCGTCCCGCTGGCCCTCTTCCTCACCCTGGTCGTCTACGCGGCCGTCGCGGCTGCCGCGCTGGCGGTGCTGGGCCCGGAGCGGCTGGCCGACGCCACCGCGCCGCTCGTGGACACCGCGCGGGCCGCGGGCGCCGACTGGCTGGCACCTGTGGTGCGGGTGGGGGCCGCGGTCGCCGCGCTCGGCTCGCTGCTCGCCCTCGTCCTCGGCGTCTCCCGTACCACGCTCGCCATGGCCCGCGACCGCCATCTGCCGCCCGTACTCTCCGCGGTCCATCCGCGCTTCGGAGTGCCGCACCGCGCCGAACTCGCGGTCGGCGCCGTGGTGGCCGTGGTCGCGGCGACGGCCGACGTACGCGGCGCCATCGGGTTCTCCTCCTTCGGAGTGCTCCTCTACTACGCCGTTGCCAACGCCTCGGCCTGGACCCTCACTTCCGCCGAGGGCCGTCCGCCCAGGATCGTGCCGGTCGTCGGGCTGGTGGGCTGCCTGGTGCTTGCCTGCGCGCTGCCGCTGTCGTCGGTCGCCTCGGGGGCCGCCGTCCTGGCCCTCGGCGCGGGCGTCTTCGGGCTGCGCCGTCTCCTCGGCACCCGTACGGGGAGCTGACGCGGGTCCGTTCGTACGCAGCGATTGCCCTGTCCGGACCAGCACCGCGCGCACGGTCCGGTCACTCGGGGCAGCGTGGAAGCAGCGTCTCGCAGCAAGCAGCATTCGAACCGAAGGAGCCCCCATGCGTCGCTTCCCCCTCCCGTCACGCACCGCAACCACCATCGCCGCGCTCGCCGTGACAGCGCTGGTCCCGCTCTGCGGAGTCGCCCAGGCCGCACCCTCCGACCACACGCCTGGGACGACCGCGTCCACCCCGGCACCGGGCGCCGATTCCCAGCCCGGCGGCCACTCCGAGGGTGGCTCCCACTCCCAGCCCGGCGGCCACTCCCAGCCGGGCGGCCACTCCGAGGGTGGCTCCCACTCCCAGCCCGGCGGCCACTCCCAGCCGGGCGGCCACTCCGAGGGTGGCTCCCACTCCCAGCCCGGCGGCCACTCCGAGCCCGGCGCCCACTCCGAGGGCGGCTCCCGGCCGCTGAAGATCGGCGGCCGTGACGGCATCTTCGGGCTCGGCTTCCTCGGTCTCCTCTGACACCGGCCCCGGCCCTCACCCCACCCCGCGCCGAACCGCTCGACTGCCGCTGTGCAGCGAGCGGTTCGGCGTGCCCGAGGCCGGTCTGCGGTCTCGTTCTCCCGTCAGCCGATGGCCGGCGGTTGCCAGTCGGCGTGCTGCAGCACGGCCCGGAGCGTGGCGCCCGAAGGTGCGAGCCGCATCGCCGTGTTGCGCAGCGCCACGGCCAGCGGGTGGGACAGCTGCTGTCCCAGTCGGCCGGCCTGCCGGGCGGCGCGGGCCACGGCCTGGCTGCGGGGGCGCCGCTCGGCGTCGTACCGGGTCAGTGCCGCTGCCACGTCCGGTGCTGCGGCGAGCGCGGCGGCCAGCACGACGGCGTCCTCCAGTGCCTGACAGGCACCCTGCCCAAGGTGCGGCGTCATCGCGTGAGCCGCGTCGCCGAGCAGGGCGATGCGGCCGGCGGCGAACCGCGGCAGGGGCGTGACCAGTTCGCTGATGTCGTGGTGCAGCACGGCCTCGGGGCGGGTGGCGGCCAGGAGCCGAGGGATCGGCTCGTGCCAGCGTCCGAACCGGCGGCGCATCGCGGCGAGCGTGTCCTGGTGGCGGACTCCGGGCGGTGCGGTGAGGACCGCATGCCATTCGGCCCGGCCGTCGGCGAACGCGATATGGCCGAACTCCGCGCCGTCGCCCCATGTCAGCTCGAAGTCGGTCCCCGTATCGACCGGGCCGTCGCTGATGGCGCGTACGACTGTCGAGCCGCTGTACACCGGGCCCGGATGGTGTGGGAAGAGGTGGCTGCGCAGCCGGCTGTTGACCCCGTCGGCGGCCACCACGAGGTCCGCTTGCAGGAGGTCCGCTTGCAGGACGGTGTCCCCGAGCGGCAGCCGTACCCGGTCGTGGTCCGGATCGTCCTCGACGGACCGCACCTCCTCGCCGGTCACCAGCGCCGTGGACGGCAGCGCCTCGCGCAGCGCCCGGTGGAGTGCGGTGCGGGGTATGCCGGTGATCGGCGTGCCCAGCTCGCGCTCCAGCGCCGCCCCGTCCATGCGGGCCAGCAGCCGGCCGGCCGGGGTACGGGTGCCGCCCGTGTACTGGGGCCTGGCCGCCTCCCGCACCGAAGCGCCGACCCCCAGCGCGTCCAGGGCGCGCATGCCGTTGGCGTGCAGGGAGATGCCGGCGCCCGCGTCGGCGAGTACCGGGGCGCGCTCGACGACCGTCACCTCCCAGCCGATGCGCCGCAGACCGATGGCGGCAGCCAGTCCCCCGATGCCGCCGCCGACCACGACCGCGCGGTGTCCCATAGGAGCCTCCTTCTACATCTGTAGAAGAAGGCTACATCGGTGCTTCTACAGGTGTAGAAAGAGGGGGTGTCCAACGAGAACCGAGCCGTAGACAGCCGTACCGAAGTCAGCCGCAGCCAAGACGGCCCCGCCCAAGACGGCCCCGCCCAGGACCGCCCCGCCCAGGACCGCCGTACCGACCGCCCGGACCGTCGTACCGTTCTCGCCGACGCGGCCATCGAGGTGCTGGCCGAGAGCGGGATGCGGGGCCTGACCCACCGTGCCGTGGACCGGGCGGCCGGGCTGCCGCCCGGCACCACCTCCGCGTACTGCCGCACCCGGCAAGCCCTGCTGACCGCGCTGGTCGCCCGCCTGGTCGCGCGTGACCAGGCGGAGCTCGAAGAGGGCGGGCGCCGGCTCCCCGTCCTGCGCGACGCGGACGAACTCGCCGGGGCGCTGGCCGGGTTCGTCCGACGACGGCTGACGGGGGAGGGGCGCCGCCGGACGCTCGCCCGGTACGCCTGCACGGTCGAGAGCGTGCACCACCCGGAGCTGCGCGAGATCCTGCTGCCCCGCGAGAACGCCGCCCGGGACGCGGTACGCGCCTTTCTGGCAGCGCACGGGGTCACGGAGCCGGAGGAGCGCACCCTCACCCTGCTGGCCTGCGTGGACGGGCTGGTCTTCGACCGCCTGGTGAACGGCGGGGACATCGCGGAGGAAGAGCTGCGCGGGCTGGTCACGACCGCACTGCGGTAGCCCGGCGGGTCCGGCACGGGATCGGGTACGACTTCCGTCTCCCGGGCCGCGACGTTGGTCGGCGGCGGGGCGGGGAGCCTGTCGCATGCCGGGAGCCCGCCGGGTCCCCCGGAGGAGGGAAGCGGCGCACCGAGCAGCAGGTGACGCTCGTTCCCAGGTCGGCAGCGCTCCGAGCCGAGACCTGGGAGTCACGATGCGCGCGAAGTTCTCAACCACGCTGGCCGCCGGAGTGCTCACCGCCTCCACGATGCTGGGTGCCGCCGTCCCGGGTACCGCCGTCGCGGCCCCCGTCCCGGCCTCCGCCCCGGCCGACTCCGCCGTGCGGGCCGAGGCCGACCGCCTGATGGGGCTCAGCTACCAGGAGTTCGCGAAGGCCCGCCACGTCGCACCGTTCAACTGGACCACCGACGGCTGCTCCGTACCGATCGGCCTCGCCCCCTACAGCGAGGTCTTCCGCCCGGCCTGCGTCCAGCACGACTTCGGATACCGCAACTACGGCCGCGACCACGAGCTGAAGCTGGACCCGACCCGGAAGACGAAGAACTGGATCGACGGCCGCTTCCGCACCGAGATGCGGCGGATCTGCGCCGACCGGTACCCGGAGCAGCGGCGCTTCCACAACTGCCGCAGCGCGGCCGAGACGTACTACCTCGGGGTGCAGATCGGCGGCGACGGAGCCTTCTTCTAGCGCCGCCGGGCCAACCCCGCGAACGTGTTGATGCTCTCCGTGCCCACTGGCGCCCCGCCTTCGGCGGGGCGCCGGTGCTGCATCGGAACGACCCCGGGCTCGACCAACTCGTGGTGCTCGGCGGCGAACAGGGCCGCCACCTCTTCGCGGCAGCGCAGATACATCGGTACGCCGCGGCGGGTGCAGACCGCTCGGCCCGGCCCAAAGTCCCCCCGCCCAGCGGGTGTTCGGGCGTTCGCGGGGTCGCGCGCGGGCGGCTGGGGCATGCTCGGCTGGGGAGCCGGGCACCGGGCCCGCGGCACGGAGGGGGCGTTCATGGGATGGCGGAGCGAGGAGTTCGGCGCGTCGCACGCGGGGTGGGCGGGAGCGCTGCTGGCCGACGGCAGTGAGCCCGGACCGGCGTATCTGGACGTGGGCAGCGGTCCCCGGATGGAGGAGACCGCCGAGTGGTGGGCCTACGACGGCAGGCTGAGCTCCCGGCCGCGGGCCGCCTGGGTGCGGGCGGCGTGCGCGTGCGGCTGGCGGGGCGAGCGCCGGTTCCCCGTCGAGCCGGACCAGTTGGGCGGCCGGGGCGACTTCGACGACTCCGGAGCGCGGCAGGAGTGGAGACGGCACATCCGCGAGGTGGAGCTGCGCTCCGTGCCGCTGCCGGTGGGACTGGCGGAGAAGCTGGAGCAACTGGGCGACGAGTTGTTGGCGCTGGCCGACCAGGCGCCGCTGGCCGCGGTCCGCGCCGTCGGCGAACTGGAGCGCCTCACCGTGGACGTCGGCCATCTGGCGGCCCGGAACATCCACGCCGACGAGATCCCGTGGGACGCGGCGGGGGAGGCGTTGGGCCTGAGCGAACGGGAGGCCAGGTCCCGGATCATCCGCTACAGCCTGCGGCGCTGAGGGGCAGGTGGCGGCCTGCTCCCTCACCGGGCGGCCTGCTCCTGGAGTTCGCCGGACTCCGTGGCCTCCTGGACGGTGTGCCGGAGGATGTCGCAGGAGTGCTGGGCCTCGTCCATCAGCCGGGTGGCCTCCGCCAGGAGGATGCCGTACGGGCGGGAGGGGTCGCCGAGCGGGATCTGCCGGGGGCGCGCGACCAGTTCGCGGTGCTTCTCCTGTGCCGCCTCCGTCGCGCGGCGCAGCTCGTACACCTGGCTGGTGAGCCGCCGGGCTTCGATGTCGCAGAAGTGGCGGACGACCCGGGCGACGGCCTCCAGGAGCGCGGCGTAGTCCCGCAGGAACCCGCGGCACTCCTCGCCGCTCTCGTCCTGCGGCCAGTGGTGCAGCGTCCGTGCCATCGATGTGAGCTGGTAGGTGACGCGTTCCAGCGCGTCGACCAGTTCCTGGTAGCCGGAGAAGTCCTCGTGCCGGGAGCCGGGAAGCAGCAGCCGCGGATTGTAGTACCTGCTCTCCACCGCCATGTGCAGCGCCGAGCGGGCCTGGCCGACCAGCGGTCCCAGTGTGGTGGCGCGCTGCCGCCAGTGCCGGGTGGTCTCCTCGTCCAGGGCGCCTTCGCGCAGTGCCGGGGC
Source organism: Streptomyces sp. 3N207 (assembly GCF_052246355.1). NCBI lineage: Bacteria > Bacillati > Actinomycetota > Actinomycetes > Kitasatosporales > Streptomycetaceae > Streptomyces > Streptomyces sp. 3N207. Next base: position 182,386 of record NZ_JBQQBV010000011.1, read on the forward strand.
GATGTCACCGATGAGATCGCACATCGAGTGGGCCAGGGCGCGAATCCCCTCCTCCGCGCCGCGGTAGCGCATCGGCGGTAGCACCGTGACGTTGATCAGTACGCCGATCCCGCAGCCGATGCCGACCAGTTCGAGGATCTGGCCGAGCTGTTCGACCCGTTGCGGGTTGCCGGTGGCGGAGACGTAGGTGGAGAAGGCGAAGAACGCGGCGGTCGCCACCTGGGTGCCCTGGGAGCCGAGCCGCTGCCAGCGTCCGATGGTCATCGCGATCAGCGCGACCACCACAAAGGTCAGCAGATCGGGCCCGGCCAGAAAACCCAGCACGCCCTGCACGCACACCCCGGCGCAGACGGCGGCCAGATAGCGCAGCGCCTGGAGCAGCGACTGATAGATGGTCACCTGCATGATCAGTACGGCGGAGAACGGCGCGAAGGCCGGGGTCTGCGCCGCCATCAGATCGTGGGCCACGAACCAGGACGCGGCGGCCGCCAGGGTGCTCTTGCCGATGAGCTCCAGGGTGTGCCGCTCGTGTCCCGCCGACGACTTCGCGCGGCTCAGCCATTGCCTGGCCCGTGTCCACCTGCTGTGCTGCGATGCCGCGTGGCCGTCGTCGTGGGACACCTTCGTCTCCTCGGTCATCGGTGGCTCTCCTCACCGCGTCATCGTCGTCCCCTGCGCGCTCCCGGAGGGTTTGCCCGGCAGGTGTCGGAGTGCCCGTTATCGCCCTCGCACCGTGTGTGGCGGCGGTCACTGTGCTGGTTTCCGCCGGTTACGGAACACAGTGCGACGGCGGCCGGTCCGCTCCTCCGGTGCATCTTGGCTGGTGGTATGGGTGGGCGGACCTCTTCACGTCGCCAGATGTTTGCCAACTTGTTCATACAGGTGGCTTCCCTGGGGCTGGTGTTCTTGAAAGACTCTGCCGCGTCCGACGTTTCCGAACACGCCCTGCGAGGTCAGCAGAGACATGCCAGAACTCAACCGGCGCCGGTTCCTCCAGATAGCCGGCGCGACCGCGGGCTTCTCGGCCCTCTCCGGCAGCATCGAACGGGCCGCCGCCATCCCCGCGGCCCGCCGTTCCGGCACGATCGACGACGTCGAGCACATCGTCGTGCTCATGCAGGAGAACCGGTCCTTCGACCACTACTTCGGCACCCTGAAGGGCGTCCGCGGCTTCGGCGACCCGCGCCCGGCCGCGCCGACCGGGAAGCGGACGGTCTGGCAGCAGTCCGACGGCAACAAGGACGTTCTGCCCTACCACCCGGACGCCGAGAACCTGGGCATGCAGTTCATCGCGGGCCTCAACCACGACTGGGCCGGCGGCCACCAGGCATGGCACGAGGGCAAGTACGACCAGTGGATCCCGGCCAAGGGCACCGGCACCATGGCGTATCTGACCCGGAAGGACATCCCCTTCCACTTCGCGCTCGCCGACGCCTTCACCATCTGCGACGCCTACCACTGCTCGATGATCGGCGCCACCGACCCCAACCGCTACTACATGTTCAGCGGCTACTCCGGCAACGACGGCGAGGGCGGCGGCCCGGTACTCGGCAACGAGGAGGCCGGGTACGGCTGGACGACGTATCCGGAGCGGCTGGAGCAGGCCGGTATCTCCTGGAAGATCTACCAGGACATCGGCGACGGCCTGGACGCGGACGGAAAATGGGGCTGGATCGAGGACGCCTACCGGGGCAACTACGGCGACAACTCACTGCTGTACTTCAACAAGTACCGGAACGCCGAGCCCGGCGACCCGCTCTACGACAAGGCCCGCACCGGCACCGACGCCAAGAAGGGCGACGGCTTCTTCGACATCCTCAAGGCCGACGTCAAGGCGGGCAAGCTGCCGCAGATCTCCTGGATCGCGGCGCCCGAGGCGTTCACCGAGCACCCCAACTTCCCCGCCAACTACGGCGCCTGGTACATCTCCCAGGTGCTGGACGCGCTCACCGCCAACCCCGAGGTGTGGGCGAAGACGGCGCTGTTCATCACCTACGACGAGAACGACGGCTACTTCGACCACGTCGTCCCGCCCTACCCGCCGGCCTCCGCGGCCCAGGGCCGGTCCACCGTGGACACCGCGCCGGACTACTACCAGGGCGGCGTCTCCGGCTACGCGCCCGGGCCCTACGGCTTCGGCCAGCGCGTGCCGATGCTGGTCGTCTCGCCCTGGAGCACCGGCGGCTATGTGTGCTCCGAACTGTTCGACCACACCTCCATCCTCCGTTTCATGGAGCGCCGCTTCGGAGTGCACGAGCCCCACATCTCGCCCTGGCGGCGGGCCCTGTGCGGCGATCTGACCTCGGCGTTCGACTTCACCCTCAAGGACACCGACCCGGCCGAACTGCCGGACACCGACGCCTATGAGCCGCCGGACAAGGAGCGGCACGACGACTATGTGCCCAAGCCGCCGGCCAAACCGGTGCTGCCCAAGCAGGAGGCGGGCTCCCGGCCCACCCGTCCGCTGCCGTACGCGCCGCTGGTGGACGGTGCGGCCAAGACGGCGGACGGGAAGTTCACGCTCACCTTCGGCGGCGGCAAGTCAGCGGGCGCCTTCTTCCTCGTCACCTCCGCCAACCGCACCGACGGCCCCTGGACCTACAGCACCGAGGCGGGCAAGCAGCTGTCCGACACCTGGAACACCGCCCACTCCGGCGGCAGCTACGACCTCACGGCGCACGGCCCGAACGGCTTCCTGCGCACCTTCAAGGGCCCGGGCAAGCAGCCGGGCCCGGAGGTGACGGCGCGGCACCTCGCCAAGAGCGGCGACCTCGAGCTGACCCTCACCAACGCGGGCGACACCGACTGCGGTCTCACGGTGGCCAACGCATACGGCGGCGCCAAGGAGACCCACAAGGTGCGCGCGGGAGCCACGGTCGTGCGCACCGTGAGCCTGCGGGACAGCAAGCGCTGGTACGACCTGACCGTCACCTCCGACACGGACGCGGACTGGCAGCGCCGCCTCGTCGGCCACGTCGAGACCGGCGAGGTGGGCGTCAGCGACCCGGCCACGCTGACGGACTGACCTCTCTCGCCGCCCCGCCCCACCCGGAGCCGACCCGCCGCACCCGGAACTCCCCTCCCGCCCGGAACCGCTCCGGGCGGGGAGGGAAAGGGGGAACCCGTGTGCGGCGGTCAGGTGAATCCGCCGGGTTCCGTGCTGCCTGCGCAGCATCGGGGGCAGATGCCCGTGCATGCCACCGAAGAATTTCCCTTTCCCCGCGCGTAAGGCCCAGGTGCCCGCCCTCGCGCTGCTGTTGCTGCTCGGCCTGGCCGAAGCCGCACCCTCCCAGGCGCTCGTCGCCCCGCACTCGGAGGGGGAGGACCAGGGCGAACAACGAGCGTGCTCCATGAGGACCGGCCCGCAACAGCGGCAGGTCGAGAGATATCTGGGTCTCCCGGTGGACGGCCGGCAGTCGCAGCAGGACTGCGCGGCGATCCAGCGGTTCCAGGAGCAGGAGGGCGTGCTGCCCGCGGACGGCTTCGCGTCCCCAGCCACCTATCGGGCGCTGTACGTGCGCTGGGCGGCGGGGCATCCGGAGAAGCTGCTGGCGGACAAGCACTGTCCGCCGGCCCGCGGCCGGGTGGCCTGTCTCGATCTGACCCACCAGGTGATGTGGCTGCTCAAGGGGCGCAAGGTCGTCCTCCGCGCGATGCCGGCCCGCAGCGGCGCCCGAGGGTACGAGACGCGCACCGGCCGGTTCCGTATCGTGCGCCGGGTGCGGTTCGACTACTCGGCCCAGTACCGCCAGAAGATGCCGTTCAGCCAGTACTTCAGCCGCGGCCAGGCTTTCCACGGCACGCACAAGAACATCTACAGCCCGCCCGGCTCCCACGGCTGCGTCAACCTCCGCTACGAGGACGCGGAAAACCTGTGGAGATGGATGCGGATCGGCGACACCGTTCGTATCTGGGGCCGCAAGCCGGCGTCGTGAGGAGCCCTCCACAGGGGCGGGGGCGGATCTGGGTCCGGAAGCGCTCTCACTTGACAGTGGGTGACTCAACTTTTATGCAAGATATAGAGGCACCCGGAGAGCGGCAACGGTGGGGACGCAGGAGAGGAGATTGAGGTGGCACGCGCAGTCGGAATCGATCTCGGTACGACCAACTCGGTGGTCTCCGTCCTGGAGGGTGGCGAGCCCACCGTCGTCACGAATGCGGAAGGCGCCCGGACGACGCCGTCGGTGGTGGCGTTCGCCAAGGGCGGCGAAGTGCTGGTGGGGGAGGTCGCCAAGCGGCAGGCCGTGACCAACGTGGAGCGCACAGCACGCTCGGTGAAGCGGCACGTGGGCGAGCCGGACTGGCGCTTCCCGGCGTCCGGCAGTGTGGACGGCAAGCAGTACACCGCGCAGGAGATCTCCGCGCGGGTGCTGCAGAAGCTCAAGCGGGACGCAGAAGCGTTCCTCGGGGACGAGGTGACGGACGCCGTCATCACCGTGCCCGCCTACTTCAACGACTCCCAGCGCACCGCCACCAAGGAAGCAGGCGAGATCGCCGGGCTGAACGTCCTGCGGATCATCAATGAGCCGACCTCCGCCGCGCTCGCCTACGGACTGGACAAGGAGAACGACCAGACGGTCCTCGTCTTCGACCTGGGCGGTGGCACCTTCGACGTCTCGCTGCTGGAGATCGGCGAGGGCGTCGTCGAGGTGAAGTCCACCTCCGGCGACACCCATCTGGGCGGTGACGACTGGGACCAGCGGGTCGTCGATCATCTGACGAAGCAGTTCAAGAACAACTACGGCGTCGATCTGGCCCAGGACAAGATGGCGGTGCAGCGGCTGCGTGAGGCGGCCGAGAAAGCGAAGATCGAACTGTCCGCCACGACCGAGACGACGATCAACCTGCCGTACATCACCGCCTCGTCCGAGGGGCCGCTGCACCTGGACGAGAGGCTCACCCGCGCGCAGTTCGAGCAGCTGACCTCGGACCTGCTCGAACGGTGCGAAGGCCCGTTCCACAGCGCGGTCCGGGACGCGGGGATCAGCGTCTCCGCCGTCGACCACGTGATCCTGGTCGGCGGTTCGACCAGGATGCCCGCGGTGACGGATCTGGTGAAGAACCTCACCGGCAAGGAACCGCACAAGGGCGTCAACCCGGACGAGGTCGTGGCCATCGGCGCCGCCCTCCAGGCGGGTGTGCTCAAGGGCGAGGTCAAGGACGTCCTGCTGCTGGACGTCACCCCGCTGTCCCTCGGTATCGAGACCAAGGGCGGCGTCATGACCAAGCTGATCGAGCGGAACACCACGATCCCCACCCGGCGCTCGGAGATCTTCACCACCGCCGAGGACAACCAGCCCTCGGTGAACGTGCAGGTCTTCCAGGGCGAGCGGGAGATCGCCGCGTACAACAAGAAGCTCGGCATGTTCGAGCTCACCGGGCTCCCGCCGGCGCCCCGTGGCGTACCGCAGATCGAGGTCGCCTTCGACATCGACGCCAACGGAATCATGCATGTCTCCGCCAAGGACCAGGGGACCGGCAGAGAACAGAAGATGCAGGTCACCGGCGGCTCCAGCCTGCCGAAGGAAGAGATCGACCGCATGATGCGGGAGGCCGAGCAGCACGCCGACGAGGACCGCCGCCGGCGCGAGGCCGCCGAGACCCGCAACCAGGCCGAGACCCTCGTCCACCAGACCGAGAAGTTCCTCGCGGAGAACGAGGACAAGGTCCCCGCGGACACCCGGTCCGAGGTCGAGGCAGCGGTCGGTGACCTCAAGGAGAAGCTGAAGGCGGAGTCCGCCGACAGCGACGACACCGCGGCGATCCGCGCCGCCACCGAGCGCGTCAGTACGGTCAGCCAGAAGCTGGGCCAGGCCATCTACGCAGGCGCCCAGCCCGGCGCCACCCCGGGCCCCGCCGCCCCCGGCCCGGACGGCACCGGTGCGGAGGGCGATGTCGTGGACGCGGAGATTGTCGACGACGACAAGCGCGGCTCGGACTGAGTCTGGAGAGGGGTGCCCCTGCCTGATGTCCGCAGGCTGCGGGTGCGTTGTGGTTCCTCGCGCAGTTCCCCGCGCCCCTTCGGGGCGCGTGCCCCTGCGCTGCCCCATGCCGGGCAAGGTCAGGCGTCGACGGCCAGCCGGATGCCGAGGCCGACCAGGACGGTGCCGGAGATCTGTTCCATCCGGCGCCGTACGGACTGCCGCCGCAGCACTCCGCCGACCCGCCCGGCCAGGGCGATCAACGGCAGGTACCAGATCAGGTCGACCACGACCCAGATCACCGAGAGGGCGAGCAGCGTCGGGAGGACGGGGGCGCCGTCGGGCACGAACTGCGGCAGGAAGGAGACGGCGAACAGGCCCGCCTTGGGATTGGCGAAGTTGGTGACCAGCCCCTGCCAGAACGCCCGCCGGTACGACACCGACGCCGTCTCCACCGGTTCCCCGACCGGCCCCGCGACCCGCCGCGCCTGCCACAGCGCCCGCGCCCCCATCCAGACCAGAACAGCCGCGCCGGTGATCCGTATGACGTCGTAAGCGACCTGCGAGGCCAGCAGCAGGACCGAGAGCCCGCACGCCGCGGCAAGGCCCCACAGCAGCACCCCGCACTCGTTGCCCAGCACCGCGGCCATGCCGGTCCGCCGGCCGTTGACCACCGCACGGCGCAGGATCACCACCGTGCTCGGCCCCGGAACCATGGCGATCAGAAACGCCGCGCCGACGAATGCGGCCAGTGAAGTCAGCATCGAGCCAGCATCGTCAAGCGCCGCCGACCCCCACAAGGCATTTGTCACCTCGGCGAACACGGGCTGATGCAGGTCAGAGCAGTGCCGGGAGCGCAAGGCATTCCGGCTGTCGGCCGAACCCGGCACCTTCCGGAGTCAGGCACTTGACGGCCAGGGCGAGCTGGTCGACGCGGCCGGTGGCCTCGACGGCGATGTCGCACACGTACAGGCCGATGCTGCCGCGGGCGACGATCAGGACGAGTGCTCCGGGGCGGGCCTCGTGCCACTCGACGGTGCGCCGTGCGACATAGGTCAGTTCACGCATCGAGTTGGGCCTGACCCGCGCTCAGTTCTTCTGCAGCGTGCGGGTCACACCCGCGATGACGGCGGTCGTCAGCACCCATCCCAAGGCGATCAGCAGGTAGGCCAGCCACTGGAGGCTGTCGTCCGTCCAGTACCAGGCGGTGCGCTGACCCAGACCACCGATGGGGATCAAGAGGTCGAGCGTGTACACGAGGGGCTGGAACGGGGCACCTTCGTCTCGTTTGACCGGGTTCGGGGAGTGCGCGCCGAAGGACAGCGTGCCCAGCAAGGTCAGCGCGAGGAGCCAGACGCCCGCCAGCCAGGGGCGGTAGCCATAACCGACGGTCGCGTCGAGCAGGTGCCCCCACGCTCGCGCAGCCGCGGGCAACGCGCGGCGCCGGTGACGCTGTTTCGCCAAGAGCACTCGGCGGGCGTCGTCGTCATGGCCGACAGTCCGGTACCAGCTCGCCAACTGCTCGTACGGCTGGGGGCTGTAGCCCGGGCTGCGCCGTATCCACGCCAGGCGGTCGGCCACGGACCGCTGCTGCCCCGCAGCATCGCGGGGCTCGCCTGCCTCGACCACCTTGATGGAGCCGTAGACGAAGCCGTCCAGCTCCACCACATCAGGCCAGCTCTGCTCGCTCTCGTGGAGGTAGGACACCTGCGCGGCCCGCAGGTCCACCGTGCCGGACGGCGGGCGTGCAGGGAGGAAGTCGAAGTCGACGGTCTGCATCAGCAGGGCGACCAAGGCCGGTCGGTCACCGTTGGGTGGCCCGTTGAGGACAGCCCCTTGGAACGACAGATTGTCCGAGACCTGGAGACCGCGCAGATGTACGGTGCCGTTCGCAGTGAATCCCTTGGTGAAGTGGAGTGTTGAGGCCACGGCATTGTCCAGGGCGAGGGCCACGCCGCGCGGGCCAGGGCGCTCCAGTAGTGCGCCCTGCATATGCAGTCCGCCTGGCAGCTGTGCTCCCATGAGACGGAGTTCACCGTGTGCGACGAATCCGTCCTTGCAATAGACGCCGCCCTCCGCGACCAGTCCGCCGGCGGACACGGCCCACTCCTCGGGCGCGATGATCTCGGCGCCGTTGAGGTTGACGGCGCCGCTCACGTGGGCGTTGATGAGCGACAGGGCGGTGATGCTGCGGTGGAAGGGGGAGGCGGAGCCGCCTTCCAGGCGGGAGCGCCGCAGGTCGAGGCGTCCCTCGAGGTGGATCGAGCCCGCTTCCATGCCCGGCACTCGGCTGCCGACGATCGCAATCGACCGGGTCGACGCACCGAAGAGGTCCACGCTTTCCTCGAACCAGCAGTCCTCGAACCAGAGGGGATGGCCGACCTGTACGCCCGCGAGATCGAGGCGTCCGGAAATCCGCGCGCCGGCAAGCCTCAGACACGCCACGGCGCCCGGCTGCACGGTGTTCGCGCCCAGCAGGAGGGCCACGATCACAGCGGCCCTCACCGTCCGCCCCGGGCCCCACTGCCCACCCTCGGCAACACGGTCGTCCTCGGGCACACCCGTGCGTAGGTCCACGCGGCGTCCCTCGGGGAACGCGTCCCACAGCTCACGCTCCGGTGATGTCAACTCATCGTAAGAGAGCACCCATACAGACTAGTGATCTTGCTTCACATTCGCCTCTGCCTGTCGCGAGGGGCCGGCCGGGCTCTGATGTGGGCGCGTTCGCCTTGCCCGCCGAAGAGACTGAGTACCTCGACGCTGCCACGCCCGGTCGAGCCGAACCAATGTGGATGTTGGGTGTCGAACTCGGCGACCTCCCCTGGGCCGAGGAGCACGTCGTAGTCACCGAGAACGAGGCGTAGCCGTCCACTGAGCACGTAGAGCCACTCGTATCCGGCGTGAGTGCGCGGGAACGGCTCGGACTCGCTCGCGGGGATCGTCAACTTGTATGCCTTGGGCTCACCTTGTGTCCTCGACAGCGGGACGATGACGCGGCCGGCTGTTCGCCTCGGTTCCTGTGGCATCCGCGGGTCGACGATGCGCGGGGCGGCGACGATCTCGTCGAGGGGCACCGCCAAGGCGGCAGCGATCGGCAGCAGGAGCTCCAGGCTTGGCTTGCGGTGCCCTGATTCGAGCCGCGACAGGGTGCTCTTGGATACGCCGGTCGTGCGGCTGAGCTCCGCGAGGGAAAGGTTCTTCTTCTCTCGGACCCGGCGCAGGCGGTGCCCGACCTGGCTGAGGGTCGCGTCGATCGCGGGATGAGTCTGCATGGGCCCAGAACACCAGGTCGTTCCAGTTTCAGCAACGCTGGTTGCTGTTCTCGGAGGCGATGGATCACGGTCGTTCATCGGAGGTGACAGTGATGGAAAACCATCGCGATGTTGTGATCATCGGCGCCGGCTCAGCCGGGCTGACTGCGGGGATCGTCCTGGCTCGAGCTCAGGCCGATGTGTTGGTGATCGAGGACGGCAAGCCCAGAAACGCACCGGCCGCGCACATGCACGGATTCGTCTCCCGGGACGGAGTGGCCCCTGCGGAGTTCCTGGCGACCGGGCGAACGGAGGTTGCCCGGTATGGAGGCGAGCTGACGCAGGCACGCGTCGTGGACGCGGCCCGGGGCGACGGGGAGGAGGGATTCGTCGTTGCGCTGGACACCGGGGCGGTGGTGCGTACACGCGCTGTGCTGGTCGCCACGGGGCTGACCGACGAGCTACCCGAACTCGCGGGCATCCGCGAGCTGTGGGGGTCAGCGGTTCACCATTGCCCGCATTGCCACGGGTACGAAGTGCGCGGCCAAGAGCTGGTCGTCATAGGTGGCCCGGTAGCGGCGATGACTCTCCACCAGGCAGCGTTGCTGCGCCGCTACAGCGACCGGGTGACCCTGTGCCCCAACGGCATGGAGGTTTCGGACGTCGACCGCGGCCGACTGCGCGCGTGGGGCGTCCGGATCGTCGACGACACGGTCGCTCGCGTTATCGGCGACAACGGCAGGCTGTCCGGTGTCGAGTTCACCGACGGCAGCGTGCAGCACTGTGACTCGGTGTTCATCGCGCCCCTGCCCCGTCCGAACGACGCGGTCCTTCGTTCACTCGGCTGCGCGTCCGATCCCGCCACGGGACGGGTGGCAGTCGATGCTGCCGGCGCAACCAGCGTGCCCGGCGTCTGGGCAGCCGGCAACGTGACCAACCCGCGCGCACAGGTCATCACGGCTGCCGGTGAGGCATCTGCCGCCGCGATCGCGATGACGGCCTGGCTCCTGGAGCAGGACATCGCCACCGCCGCGGAGCGGGACATCGCCACCGCCGCGGAGCAGGCCGGCACGGAGACGCGGGGTGAGGGCCGATGAACATCGACACCGCCACCCGGCCCGCCGACGCGCGAGCACGTCTCCTGCCGTTCGGGGTGTATCTCCTGGCGTTCAGCCTGTTCGCCATGGGCAGCGCGGAGTTCCTCCTTGCCGGGGTACTTCCTGCGGTAGCCGCCGATATCGAGGTCAGCCTGGCCACTGTGGGTGGGCTGATCACCGCGTTCGCGATCGGGGTCGTCATCGGTGGCCCACCATTCGCGGTCATCAGCCTGCAGTGGCCTCGTCGGACCGCGCTTGTGCTGACCCAACTGGTATTCGCCGGCTGCATCGCCGCGGGGCTGATCCTCGGCAGCTACACCGCGCTGCTGATCACCCGTTTCGTAGCGGGACTCGCCTACGCAGGGTTCTTCGCCGTCGCAGCCGTTACCGCCGTCAGCCTGGTCACCCCCGACCGAGCGGCCCGCGCATCGGGCGTCGTGGTCAGCGGCCTGAGCCTGGCCATGATCCTCGGCGGTCCCGCCGGAACACTCATCGGCTACCGCACCAGCTGGGAAGGCGGATTCTGGCTCGTGGTCGCCCTCACCCTCGTCGCTGCCGCCGCCGTGGCTGTCGCAATGCCCAGAACGGCCGCTGGGCAAGACCCCAGCATCAAACGCGAGCTCCGAACGATGCGCCAGCCCCGCCTGTGGCTCGTTTACGCTGCCACGCTGCTGAGTACGGCGGCGTACATGATCACGTTCAACTACCTCGCCGAGCTTCTCGACCGCGTCACCGGAATCCCCGACACGTGGATCGCGGCCGTCCTCATGCTGTTCGGCCTCGGCGCGTACCTCGGCTTGGCGATCGGTGGCCGCATCTCCGACAGGCGGCCCCACCACGCCCTGGTCGCAGGGTCAGCCGGGATCCTCGTGTGCTCGGTGCTGATCGCCACACTGGCCGAACACGCTGTCGCAGTCATCCCCCTCGTACTGCTTCTCGGCGTGGCCGGATTCGTGCTCAACCCCGCCCTCTACGGTCGGGTTTTCACCATCGCCTCCGACGCGCCCACCCTCGCCGGGGCGACCACGGTGTCCGCCTTCCAACTCGGCATCAGCCTCGTCCCCCTCATGGGCGGCATCGCGCTCAATGCCGACGCGCCCATCACCACCGTCGCGTGGATCGGCGCCGCCCTGGCCGCAGTCACCATCCCCGTCGCACTCTTCGAGCGTGCCACCGCCCACCCGGAGACGCCCCGAATGACCCACACCAATGCGCCTCTCAGCATCGAGGGACGCCGGAGGGTGGTCGAGCGCTGCCGAACCCGGACCTGAAGGTCGGCCGGATCCCTGACGGCGGCGGATGGCGTGCCCACACCCGTGGCTGTCCGGCAGGTCTGCCGAAGCGGGCCTGGTTCCCCGGCAATCCACCCTGCGGGGGATCTCCATGGCGGCGCCTCCGCCGCACGGAGGAAGCGGATCATGCGCCGGCCGGATCCCTGCGCGCTGCGGATCCAGAACAGTCAACCCATGGCAATCAGCGAGACGACGAGTCCAACGACGCCGGTCGAGGGGACCGAGCGGCCTGTGCCGCTCCGGGCAGAGCGCATTGCCCGCGAGATGGGGAGCCACCCCTGTCGGGGGACGTACGACCCTGCCGGGGTGGGTGCCGGAGTGTCCGCGCAAGTGGTCCACGCGCGGACCGATGTCCCGGGCGGGAGTCCCGAGTTCTCCCGGTCCGCACGTCTGATGAGGACGAACCCCACCCGTCCGACGTTTCCCGGCAGTCAACTGTATTGAGGACGATGAGGGACCATCCGTGACGATTTGGCTCATGTCGTTCCCGGCGTTCGCGTGTCTACTGGTCTTGTTCGCTCTGGTGGAGAGCGCGTGGCGATGGTTCACGGGGCTGGGCTTGATGCCGTGGCTACGCAGGCGCACGGGGCGGTCGTTGTCGAACATCGCCTTCGACGAATTCACGGCGGTCGTGAACGGAAACAAGACGGCGGAGCTGGAGCAGCGGCGGGTGGAGCTGCTGCGGCGGGACGACGAGAGCGACGGTGCGCCGCCTCGCTCCAGCATTGACCTGACCAAGGGCACGGCGTTCATCGTGTTGCCGCCGGAAGCGGACGGTCCGTGCGCTGACAGGCGCGACGGCCGTGAGGGCCGGCCGTGAGACGCGAACCGGAGGGCACAGGTGCCCAACCGTCCACGCTGTGGGGGCGTATCGCGTGCTTGTGGGCGGCGGCGTTCGCCGGGTTGCATTTCTACTGGGCCGTCGGCGGTGATGTGGGGCTGAGCATCTCCGCCGGTCCGCTGGCCACCGAGCGCCCGTTGTGGTTCGTCGTAGCCGGTTTGTGGGGTGTGGGCGCGCTCTGCCTCCTCGGCGCCTTGCTGGCATGGCTGCTTGCCGGGTCCAGGCTCCGGGGTGTTCCCGCTCTGCTGGCAAGGTGGCTGGGGTGGGGCGTCAGTGCCCTCCTGCTGGCCCGTGGTATCGGTATCGAGGTGCTGCTGCTGACCAGCACGACGCCCCCGGACGCCTCGGTGAGCGCGGGGCAGCGGGCCTGGACGCTGGCCCTCTGGAACCCCTGGTTCATCGCCGGAGGACTGGCCTTCGGCCTCGCCGCTCTTCGGTCCCGCAGGCATACCGCCGCAGCACCGTCACCCCCGTCCAGACGCTGATCGCTCCGCCAGCCGGCCCACAGCCCTACGCCGTACAGCACGCCCCCGCCCGTACTGGCCCGTACTGAAGTCCTGATCGCCCGAAGCGGTCAACAGCCCCGAGCAAGGGGAACTGTGCCCTGTTCGGCGGGGGTTGGCTGTCGTAACTACGACGAGGTGACTGCCACCGCCGCGGGGACGCTCGACATGGGGGCACAAGGTGCCCCGCGCGGGCACGGTCAGCTGCCGGCGGAGCTTTGCGGCGACCCGGTCGGCCCCGCAGGCGCACTGTGCGGACTCGGCCGACGGGAGCCACTGGGAGGGGGCCTTGCGCGGACCGCAGAATCACCGGAGGGGCTGACCGGCGGTCACCTGTCGCTGCACGCCCTCCCGAACGTAGGGCGGTGGCCGCAGTCGTACTGCGGGACGCACCGAGAACCGCCAGGTCGAGGCGTTCGACGCGTACGCCTCCCGCCGCGGCCGGACGCTGGTGGGCGGCCGGGAGCTATCCGCTGAAGTCCTGGACGTGTGACCGCGAGCGGTGCCGAGCGGCGAAGGTGCCCGACGGTCGTGGTTGCGCCACCAAGACCGAGCTGGCCCGGATCCTGGTCGCCCGGGCACCGGCCTCGCAGCTGCCCAGCTCCAGGGTGACCGCGGATGCTCTCCATGGTCACGATCGGCACTTCCCGGCGCATCGGCGTTTCGCAGACGGCGCAGATGGCGCAGACGGCGCACGCAGCGCCGGGCGGTCCCCGACGACGAACGTCCTCCTGGTACGCAGTCAGTGCTGCCGCGCTCTGAGCTTGGGAATCACGGGCGGTTCACCAACAGCTGCGCCCTGGCCTGGCCTGGCCTGGCCGTATGGCGACTCGCGGGCTGCGGCTCGGCGCTCTGCGATGACCGGTGTCGACTGCGGTTCGCCGGACGTTCCTCCAGTTAGTCGATCGACACCTCGACGGCCCACCGTGTGCCGGTGAACGGCTTGTCGGTGTTGGGGGCGAGACCTACGGTTCCATCTTGAGTGTGACCGTCCAGGAACCGGTTGCCCTCCACATCCCCCAGGCACTTGACGGTGGTAACGCCGTTGCTGTTTCGGACGGCCTTCCACCGGGTGCCGGTGAACAGTTCGATCCGGCGGTCGGGAATCTTCATGGCCACATCATGGGCTACGCGTGACGTTCCGGAACACGCGGCGGCATTCCGCGACGTGAGCGCGGACCGGCACGGCTCGGGCCGCCGCCGAGGGCGACACGACCTCCCGTGCGGGATGGCTACCGATTCGCGGAGGCCGGGGTGCGTTGCGCAGGGAACTCGGCGGAGTGGGTCCGGCCGGATGCGCGAGGTCGCCCAGACGCTGACGGCCGCGGTGGTCGCGAGATATCCGCAGGCGATCCATGGTGTGCCATGGCCCAGAGCCAGGAACGTCGTCATGAGCAGGGGCGTGATGCCGGAGGCGAAGACACCGGACAGCTGGTAGACGACGGACATGCCCGTGTAGCGCACCTCCGGCGGGAAGAGGGCGGCGAAGAGTGTGCCTTGTGCTCCGTAGAAGTAGGCGTGGACCACTCCCAGCGTCACCGCGAGCGTCACGGCGAATCCCCAGCTCCCGGTGGACCGGAACAGCAGAAAGGCGGGGAACACGGAGAGCCCGAACAGGGCGATGCCGGTCATGTACGTCCGGCGCGCGCCCTGCCGGTCCGCCAGGGAACCGGACAGCGGGATCAGCACGGCCATCAGCAGCGCGGCGAAGGTGACGGCGAGCAGGACCGAGGTGCGCGGCAGCTTCAGCGACGAGGTGGCGTAGGAGATTGCGAAAACACCCCAGGTGTTGAACGCGGCGCCCTCACCCCACCTGGCCGCCATCCCGAGCATGGTGTGGCGCCTGGTTCCGCGGTCCCGCAGCAGCTGGGCCAGCGGAATCCGTGCCGCCGCCCGGCGCTGCTCGATCTGCTGGAAGGCCGGGGTCTCGTCGACCTTCAGCCGCACGGCGATACCGAGCACGACGAGCAGCAGGCTCACGAGGAAGGCCACCCGCCAGCCGTAGGCAAGGAACGCCTCGTCGCTGAGCACGTTGCTGAGCAGGGCGAAGGCGCCGGTTCCCAGCGCCAGTCCCAGGGCCAGCCCGATCTGCGGGTAACTGCCGAAGCGACCCTTGCGGCCGGCCGGGCCGTGCTCGACGGCGAGCAGCACAGCGCCTGCCCACTCCCCGCCGAGCGCCACTCCCTGGGCGACGCGGAGGACGAGCAGGAGGGCCGGGGCCCAGATGCCGGCCGTCTCGTAGGTGGGCAGCAGGCCGATGAGTGCGGTGGAGCCGCCCATCACGCCCATGGTGACGGCGAGGGTCCGTTTCCTGCCCATCCTGTCGCCGATGTGTCCGAAGAGCAGGCCACCGACGGGTCGCGCCAGGAAGCCGACCGCGAAGGTGGCGAAGGAGAGGATGGTTCCGACGGTGTCGTTGCCGGTGGGGAAGAACAATTTGCCGAAGACGAGGCCGGCGGCGGTGGAGTAGAGGAAGAAGTCGTACCACTCCACCGTGGTGCCCAGGAGACTGGAGAGCACCACCGTACGAAGGCGCCGCCGGGTGGTGTGCTCGTCGGTGGGGGTCGGGGAGGTGAGCGGAGTTTCGGGCATGGTGGGACTACCGTTTCGTTGCACGCGTGGGCGCGCCGCTGCCGCTGTGACGACGGGGACGGTGCGTGCGGCGCGGGGCTGCGAAGAGGGCTGAGAGAGGGCTGAGGTGGGACGCGGCGCGCGGCTGTGCACGCACCCTTATTCGGCGGGCGCGGCCGGGAGAGAGGGACGAGAACCTGATCCCTGCGGTGGGCGGATGAGCGCGACGGACGGGGACGCGAGGACGCCCCGGGTGAGCGGGCTCATCGCCGCAAAGGTTGTCATGGGACCAGAGGTGGTCATAGGACCGGGGCGGGGCAAACCTGCCTGGAATCCCGGATCAGAGGCGACAACAGGCGCTGCACTGGCGGCACAGATCGACATGGAGCCGTCCCACGAGGTGGAGACGGACCACAAGCCGGCCGACGGCGTCTGACATGGCTGACAGTATGGTCGGCTGCCCTCCGCCGCTCAAGGTGCGACCGGAGCGATCTCATGGACTGGGACAGTGCGGTCGCAGAAGAAGCCGGTCAGTGGTGGCGCCTCTCCGTTGAGGAGGTAGTCGCCCACCACGCGTGCCTTGTGGGCGATCGGATTGTGGCTGTCGTCCACCACCTCACCGACCGGGTGCTGGTGTTCAAGGACGGACAGGTGGCGGAGCGCGGCGATGTGGAGGAGGTCTTCACCGCCCCCGACCACCCCTATACACGTGACCTGTTGGCCTCGCTGCCGGGCCGGTGGCTGCGGAAGGCGTCCTGAACAGGCCGTCCGGGATGTGGAATCGCAACGGGCTCGCCTTGACCGGCCGGACTCCCACTGGTTCTATCGGTCCTATGAAGCAACAGGAATTCACGCGTCGACGCCACGTCGACCTTGCGCGCGTCTCCAGCGCGACCTGTTGCTGAGGGCCTGAACGAGCCCCGGAACCAGCTTTTCCGGGAGTGCTCGGCCCCGACCGGGGCCCTGATCAGACGCCCCCCTGGCGTCCCTTCCTGACATCACCGCCCCCGGGCACTCCGCCACATCACATCCCGGGCATTCCGTTGCCGTGATCCCGGATCATCCGGTCTCCCGCCGCTCCCTCTCGTCTCTTCGCGACTGACATCCCCACGCGCCCGCGGTCATCCCTGCGCGCCCCGTCGTCCGTACGGCAGTGCGGGGGTGACGGCTGCTGATCCGCTCTGCCCGCATGCCCCGTCCCGGGGCTCCGTGCCTTCGGTGCCGACCCCTCCCCGGCGTCGCCCACCCGACTGGTCCACCCGCCCACCGGCTCCTACGCGAGCCTGTCCCTCACCGCAGAAGGGGCCCGCATGGCCACCGTCCTGTCCGTCTCCGGAAGTCCGTCCGCCACGTCCCGCACCGCCCGGCTGCTGCGCCACCTGGACGGTCGGCTCGCGGCCCAGGGGCACGAGGTGATCCCGCTGGACGTCCGCACCCTGCCCGCCGAGCCGCTGCTCGGCGCCGACTTCCAGCACCCCGCCATCGCCCGGGCCGCCGCCCTCTTCGCCGGGGCGGACGGTGTCGTGATCGGCACGCCCGTCTACAAGGCGGCCTACTCCGGTCTGCTGAAGTCCCTGCTCGACCTGCTTCCGCAGTACGCCCTCACGGGCAAGACGGTGCTTCCCCTGGCCACCGGCGGCAGCACGGCCCATGTCCTGGCCATCGACTACGCGCTGCGCCCGGTGCTCAGCTCCATGGGCGCCGCCCACATCGTCCAGGGGTGGTTCACCCTCGACAAGGACATCACGACGAGCGACGACGGCACCCTGACTGTGGCTCAGGGCTCATCGGAGGGCCTCGATCAGGTCGTCGGCCAGTTCTCCGCCGCCCTCGGCGGCCGGGCGTCCGTGCTGGCGGCTGCCGGATGACCGCCGTGGCGCGCATCGCCGACGACGCCCAAGCGCTCGCCGTCGCCGCGGAACTGGCCGCTCAGTTCCGCAAGGACGCCGCGGAACGCGACGCCCGGCGCCGGCTTCCGCGCACCGAACTGGACCGGCTGACCGCCTCCGGCCTGCTGGCCCTGACCGTGCCCGCGGAGTTCGGGGGCGCCGACGTGCGCAGCGTCACGCTCGCCGAGATCTTCCGGCTGCTGGCCGCCGCCGACGCCAGCCTCGCCCAGATACCGCAGAGCCACTTCGTGTATGTGAACGTGCTGCGCCGCCAGGGGACCCCGGACCAGCGGGAGTTCTTCTTCCGCGAGGTCCTGGCAGGGAAGAGGTTCGGCAACGCCCAGTCCGAGGCGGGTACCCGGCACGTCCAGGACATCCGCACCCGCCTCGACCGCCAGGCCGACGGCTCGTACGTGCTGACCGGCGTCAAGCACTACTCCACCGGTGCCCTGTTCGCCGACTGGATTCCCGTGCTGGCCCGGACGGAGGACGACAGTCTGCACGTCGCCTACGTGCCGCGAGACGCGCCCGGAGTGACGGTCGACGACGACTGGGACGGCATGGGCCAGCGCACCACCGCCAGCGGAACGGTCCGCCTGGATGCGGTGGCCGTCCCTGCCGACCGGGTCGTCCCGCACCACCTGACCTTCGCAGGCCCGCAACTCCACGGCGCCGTCGCCCAGCTGCTGCACGCCGCCATCGACACGGGGATCGCCTCCGGGGCACTGGCGGAGGCCGTGGAGTTCGTCCGTACCAAGAGCCGCCCGTGGTTCGAGAGCGGTTTCGAGACCGCTGCCGAGGACCCGCTGCTGATCCAGCGGTTCGGCGAGCTGTCGATCCAGGTTCGGTCCGCCGAGGCGCTGCTCGGCGCCGCCGCGCGCTCCGTTGACGCCGCCCGGGACGACCTGACCGACGACACGGCTGCTGCGGCGTCGGTCGCCGTGGCCACGGCGAAGGTGTCGGCCGCGAACGCCGCGGTGGAGGTCGCGAGCGCCCTCTTCGAGGTCTCCGGCACCCGCTCGGCGCTGGATTCCCTCGGCCTCCACCGCCATTGGCGGGACGCCCGAACGCACACCCTGCACGACCCCTCCCGCTGGAAGGTCCAGCACATCGGCCGTTACGTCCTCAACGGCACCCGGCCGCCCCGCCACGGCCTGCTCTGAAGACCGCAGTCCGACCGTCACGCGCACTGCCCGTCACGCGCACCGTCTCGAATGGAGTCCCACCGTGAGTCTCGTCTTCCACTGGTTCCTGCCCACCAACGGCGACAGCCGCCATGTCGTCGGCGGCGGCCACGGCACCCCGGTCACCGCTGCCGGAGGTGACCGCCCGCCGGAGGTCGGCTACCTCAGCCAGATCGCCCGAGCTGCGGAGGACCTCGGCTTCGTGGGGGCCCTGACCCCCACCGGCGCCTGGTGCGAGGACGCCTGGCTCACCACGGCCATGGTCAGCCAGCGCACCGAGCGGCTGAAGTTCCTCGTCGCCTTCCGGCCGGGTTTCGTCTCGCCCACCCTCGCCGCGCAGATGGCGTCCACCTACCAGCGGCAGACCGGGGGCCGGCTGCTGCTCAACATCGTCACCGGCGGGGAGAGCCATGAGCAGCGCGCGTACGGCGACTTCCTCGACAAGGACGCCCGGTACGCCCGCACAGGAGAGTTCCTGGACGTCGTGACCCGGCTGTGGCAGGGCAAGACGGTCGATCTTGCGGGGCAGCACCTGAGCGTGGAGGACGCGAAGCTGGCCCGGCTCCCCGAACCCGTGCCCGAGGTGTACTTCGGCGGCTCCTCACCCGCAGCGGGCCAGGTGGCGGCCCGCCACGCGGACGTCTACCTCACCTGGGGCGAGCCGCCGGCCGCCGTGGCGGAGAAGATCGCCTGGATCCGGGGGCTCGCCGCCGAGCAGGGCCGGACCATCCGGTTCGGCATCCGGCTGCACGTCATCACCCGGGACCGCTCCGAACAGGCGTGGGCGGAGGCGCAGCGACTGCTGGACGGCTTCGACCCGGAGACCGTACGCAGCGTCCAGGCGGGGCTCGGAAACAGCGAGTCCGAGGGCCAGCAGCGGATGCTCGCCCTGCACGGCGGCAGCAGCCACAACGGCCTGGAGATCCACCCCAACCTCTGGGCCGGGATCGGGCTGGTCCGCGGCGGCGCCGGGACGGCGCTGGTGGGCAGCCACACCGAGGTCGCCGACCTGATCGAGGAGTACCGGTCCGTCGGCATCGAGGAGTTCGTGCTCTCCGGCTACCCGCACCTGGAGGAGGCGTACTGGTTCGGTGAGGGCGTGCTGCCACTGCTGCGCCGGCGGGGCCTGTGGAGCCACCCCTCCCGCACCGACGACCGGCCCGCCGCGCAGGTACCGTTCGCGGGCGCCGGGAGCTCGTGATGGCCCACGTGATCACGAGTGAGGCGGAGGCGATCGCCATCGCCGCAGAGCTGGCCGGCACGTTCGCCCGTGGGTCGGCGCTGCGCGACGCCGGACGCGTCCTCCCGCGCGCCGAACTCGACCAGCTCTCCCAGTCGGGGCTGCTGGGCATCACCGTGCCCCGCGCCCATGGCGGTGCCGAGGTCGGTGCCCGCGCTCTCGGCGAGGTCATCCGCCTGCTGTCGGCCGCCGACGCCAGCATCGGGCAGATCCCGCAGAACCACTTCTTCTTCGTGGAGGTGCTGAAGGAGAACGGGACGGCCGGGCAGCGCGACTTCTTCTACGCGGAACTGCTGGCCGGGCGCAGGTTCGGCAACGCCCTCGCTGAGAAAGGCACCAAGCACGCCCTGGAGTTCGCCACCCGGCTCTCGCCGGATCCCCCGGGCAGCGGCTTCCGGCTGACCGGCGTCAAGAACTACGCCACCGGTGCGCTGTTCGCCCACTGGATCCCGGTCTTCGCCCTCGGCCCCGATGACCGCCTCACCGCCGTGTTCCTGCCGCACGACGCGCCCGGTGTCACGGTCATCGACGACTGGGACGGCATCGGCCAGCGCACCACCGCCAGCGGCACCGTACGGCTCCAGGACGTGTACGTCCCCGAGGACCGGGTGGTGCCGCATCACCTCACCTTCGAGCGGCCCGAAGTGTTCGGCGCATTCGGCCAGTTCATCCACGCGGCCGTCGATACGGGCATTGCCCGCGCCGCGCTGGAGGAGGGCGGACAGCTGGTCCGTGACATCGCCCGGCCCTGGGGGGAGTCAGGGGCCGACCGGGCGAGCGAGGAGCCGCTGGTGATCCAGAAGTTCGGCGAACTCGCCCTGCTCGTACGGGCCGCCGAGGCACTGCTCGACCACGCCGGGGCCGCCATCGACGCGGCCCGCCGCGCGCCGGCCGACGAGCGGCCGGCCGCGGAGGCGTCGGTCGCGGTCACCGCCGCCCGCGCCCAGGCCGACGCGGCAGCCCTCACCGTCTCCAGCGACGTCTTCGCCCTCATCGGCACCCGGTCGGCGCTGCGCGGCGGCAACTTCGACCGGCACTGGCGCAACGCCCGCACCCACACGCTGCACGACCCGCGCCGCTGGAAGATCCAGCACCTCGGGAACCACGCCCTCAACGGCGTCAACCCGCCCGCCAACGGCATTGTCTGAGGAACCACATCCATGACCACGCTTGCACCACCCACCACGCACGACGAATGGGTCGCCACCGCTCAAGTGGTCGCCGCCGACCTCGCCGCGGACGCCGTCCTCCGGGACCAGGCCAACCAGCCGCCCTTCGACGAGGCCGAACGCCTCCGCGAGGCCGGGCTGCTCACCCTTCTCATCCCCACCGAGTGCGGCGGCGGGGGAGCGGACTGGCGCACCGCCTACGCCGTCATCCGCGAGATCGCCGCAGCGGACGGCTCGATCGGCCAGCTCATCGGTTACCACTACCTCCTCTCCTGGAACGTCCGCTTCTTCGGCAGTGCCGCCCACACCGAGCGCGTCGAGCGCGCCGCCGCCGAGGGCCGCTGGCTGTGGGGCGGCGCCTTCAATCCCCGTGACCCCGATGTCGTCCTCACCCCGGACGGGGACGGCTTCCGGCTCGACGGGCACAAGAGCTTCGCCACCGGAGCCCGGGTCGCCGACCGGCTCGTGGCGGGGACCACCCGCGCGGACACGGGGGAGCCCGTGGTCGTCCTCGTCGATCCGGCCCACCAGGGGGTGGTACGCAACGACGACTGGGACAACTTCGGGCAGCGGCTCTCGGCCAGCGGCAGCGTGGAGTTCCACGCCGTGCCGGTCGCTGCCGGTGACATCCTGGGCTCCCTTTCCCAGGACGACGGAGCGCTGTCCCCCTTCGCCACCCTGGTGACCCCGGCCATCCAGCTGGTGTTCGTCCACTTCTACCTCGGCATCGCCGAGGGAGCACTTGCCGCCGCGGCCGACTACACCCGCACCACCACCCGGCCCTGGCTGCTGTCCGGGGTGGAGTCGGCCACCCAGGACCCGTACGTACTCGCCACCTACGGCGAACTCGCCGTCGCTGCCCGCGCCGCCCGCGCCCTGGCCGACCAGGCGGCCGAGACCGTCCAGAGCGGGCTGGACCGTGGCCACGACCTGACCGGGAACGAGCGCGGCGAGATCGCCGCCGCCGTCGCCACCGCCAAGGTCGCCGCAACCAAGGCGGCCCTCGACATCACCGCCCGGATCCTCGAGGTGACCGGTGCACGCTCCACTGCGACCGCGTACGGCTTCGACCGGTTCTGGCGCAACGCCCGCACCCACACGCTGCACGACCCCGTCGCCTACAAGCTCCGCGAAGTCGGCGACCACTTCCTCAACGGCACCCACCCGCCGTTCACCCTGTACACGTAACCCGCCAGGAGAACCTCCCATGTCACCGCTCTCCCGCAGACAGCTCCTCCGTGCCACCACCGGCGCCGCCACCCTCGCCGCCGCCGGTCCCCTCCTCGCCGCCTGCGGATCCGCGGAAGGTGCCGGCCTGGACCCGAACGCCAAGCCCGACTTGGACGGCGTCACCCTGAAGATCCTCGCCAACCAGCCCAACGCCCTGTCGTTCCAGTACCTCAAGAAACCGTTCGAGGAAGCCACCGGCGCCAAGCTCAAGATCACGCCGGTCCCGTACGACAAGCTCACCTCGAAGGCCACCCTCGACGTCCAGTCCGGCGCGGGCCAGTTCGACGTCTTCATGTACTGGTACGCCGCCGTCGGCACCCTCGCGCAGGGCGGCATCATCGAGGACCTGACCGCGTTCATCAAGGCCCACAAGGACATCGACGAGGGCGACTTCCTGCCCTCGCTCTACGACGCGTACACCCGCTACGACGGCAAGCGGTGGGGACTGCCGTACGACGGGGACACCCACATCCTCTTCTACAACACCGAGATCTTCGAGCGGCACAAGGTCGAGCCTCCCAAGACCTGGGACGACTACAACGAGGCCGCCAAGAAGATCACCCGCGACGCCAAAGGCAAGTACTACGGCGCCATCATCGAGGCACAGCAGGTCCCCGTCATCCTCGGCTGTGCCTTCGCCAACCGCCTCGCCGGATACGGCGGCACCTTCCTGGACAAGGGAGTCTCCGGCAACCCCACCCTGGACACCCCCGAGGCGCTCGCCGCTGCGGAAAACCTCCTCCAGGGCGCGCACCACGCCCTGCCCACCCCCTTGCAGATCGGGTTCGACCAGGCGCTGCCCGCCTTCCTGGACGGCAAGGGGGCGATGCTGGACTTCTGGACCGACTTCGCCAAGCGCGCCGAGGACCCCAAGCAGTCCAAGGTCGCCGGCAAATGGGGCGTCACCACACTGCCCGTCGGCGGCGACAACACCAAGCCGCGCACCTCGCTCGACGCGGGGTTCGGACTCGCGGTCTCCAAGGCGTCGAAACAGAAGGAGGCCGCGGCAGCGTTCATCGCGTGGGCGACGGCGGCCAGACAGAACCTCCTCGTGCTCGGCAAGAACGACGCGGGCGCGGACCCGATCCGCACCAGCACCCTCGACGCCGACGTGTTCAAGAAGGCGTCCCCCGACTCGTACGACGTCGTCCGCACCGGACTGGCCTCAGACCCCCTCCCGTGGCCGACCGTGCCGAAGGCACCGCAGCTGCTGCAGCGCCTCGTCGACGAACTCGCCCTCGGACTTCAGGGCAAGCAGAGCGCGAAGACGGCACTGGAGAAGACCCAGGCCGCATGGGCCAAGCAGCTGAAGGGCGGCACGGGATGACCTGGCCCGCACGGCATCCCGGGAAGGAGGGCTTCCGCCGACGGGCCTTCCGCCGACTGCGGCCGGCACCGGCGCCGAGCACCCGCGTACCCCACATCCTCGCTGTACCGTCCGTGCTCTTCCTGGTGACTTTCGCCGGGTATCCGTTGGTCTATCTGCTCGGCGTGGCGTTCAGCACCTCCACGCTCGCCCAGCCGCTCCAGCGGTGGACCGGCTTCGACAACTTCCGCACGGCGCTGGAGAGCGAGTCCTTCACCGGCTCGCTGTGGCGGGCGGCGCTCTTCGCGGTGGCCGCCGCCGCGGTACAGATGGCGCTGGGCGTCGCGCTCGCGCTGCTGCTGCGCGCGCGGGCCCGGTACCCCGGCACCCTCGGCGCCGTTCTGCTGCTGCCGATGGTCACCCCGCCCGTCATGGTCGGGGTGGCCTGGAAGCTGCTGCTCGCCCCGGTCGGCGGCGCACTCAACGGAGCGCTGCACGGCCTCGGGCTGCCCGGCGTCAACCCGCTCGGCGGCAGCACCAGCGCGTTCGTCACCCTGGTCATCATCGACAGCTGGCAGTGGACGCCCTTCGTCATGCTGCTGACATACGCCGCCCTGCTCGGCGTGCCGGACGAGCTGCGCGAGGCCGCCGCCCTGGACGGGGCGGGGCGCTGGCGGACCGTCCGCTCAGTGGTGCTGCCCTACATCGAGCCGACCCTGCTCTCCGTACTGACGCTGAAGCTCGTGATCGGGTTCAAGGTGTTCGACATCGTGTACGTCGTCACCTCGGGCGGCCCCGGCTTCTCCACCACCACCAGCACGTACGACATCCAGCGCACCGCCCTGCAGGACTTCGACGTCGGCAGCGCCGCCGCCGCGACGGTGCTCTTCTCCCTGCTCATCGGCGTGGTCACCAGCGTCGTCGCGCTGCGCCGCACACGCCTTCAGGAGGTGGTCGCATGACCACGGCGCAACTCGCCCGCGCGACGGAGACACCGCGGCCGGCCCGCCCCGAGTCGCCCCCTTCCGGGCCGCACCCCGGGCCGCGCCGCGTTCGCCGCCGCGGGACCCCGGCCACCACGCTGCTGGTGCTCGTCGCCGTCGCAACGATGGTCCCGGTGCTGTACGTGATCTCGCTGTCCGTGCGCTCCCGGGACGATGTACTCAACGGCGGCCTGCTGCCCTCTCGGCTGTTCTGGCAGAACTGGCCCGACGCCTTTCACGCCCTTGGCCTCGGCCGCTACATCGCCAACTCCTGGGCGGTCGCCACCGGTTCCGTCGTACTCACCCTGCTGATCGCCGTTCCGGGCGCCTACTTCACGGCGCGCGCCGGACGCCGCGGCGCGCGGCTCGGCTCCCTGATCCTCTCCAGCTACTGCGCGCCCCCGATCGTGGCCATCCTCCCGCTCTTCTTCCTGCTCCGGGAGCTGCAGCTGAACAACACGGTCACCGGGCTGGTACTCGTCGACGGGCTCGCCAACGTCCCCGTCGCCATCTGGCTGCTCGACGGGTTCGTCCGCGCGGTTCCCAAGGACATCGAAGAGGCGGCCTGGCTCGACGGGCTCGGCACCTGGGCCACCTTGCGCCGTATCGTGCTGCCGCTCATCGGCCCCGGCGTCGCGGCTGCCGCGCTGATCTGCTTCTTCCTCAGCTACAACGAGTTCCTCTTCGCCCTCAGCTTCGCCCAGGACAGCAGTTCCCAGACCCTGCCGGTGGCGCTCTCGCTCTTCCAGGGCGACAAGTCGGTCCAGTTCGGCCAGCAGGCCGTCGTCTCCCTTATCGGTATCGCCCCCGTGTACGTACTCGCCGTGGCCGCCCAGCGCCGGCTGGTGTCCGGCCTGTCCGCTGGAGCCGTCAAATGACCCGCCCCTCCGTTCGCCGGATCCATCTCAACGCCTTCGACATGGCCTGCGTCGGCCATCAGTCGCCCGGTCTGTGGCGCCACCCCGATGACCAGGCCCACCGCTACACAGACCTCGCCTACTGGACCGATCTCGCCCGGCTGCTGGAGCGCGGCGGCTTCGACTCGCTCTTCATCGCCGATGTGCTCGGCGTGTACGACGTCTACCAGGGCTCGCGCGACGCCGCCGTCCGCCAGGGCGCGCAGATTCCGCTGTCGGACCCGCTGCCCGCCGTCTCGGCGATGGCAGCCGTCACCCAGAACCTGGGTTTCGGCATCACCGTGTCGCTCACCTACGAGCAGCCCTACAAGCTCGCCCGCACCCTGAGCACCCTGGACCACCTCACCAAGGGCCGGGTCGCCTGGAACGTCGTCACCTCCTACCTGGCCAGCGCCGCCCGCAATCTCGGGCTCGACCAGCAGATCGGCCACGACGAGCGGTACGAGATGGCCGAGGAGTTCCTGGAGGTCTGCTACAAACTCTGGGAGTACTCATGGGATGACGACGCGGTGGTCCGCGACCGCGAACGCGGCGTCCACACCGACCCCGGCCGTATCCGCGACATCGCCCACAAGGGCAGGTACTTCGCCGTGCCCGGTGTCTTCCTCAGCGAACCCTCGCCGCAGCGCACCCCGGTCATCTTCCAGGCGGGTGCCTCACCGCGCGGGCGGGCCTTCGCCGCCCGGCACGGTGAGGGTGTCTTCATCAACGCGGTCAGCCCGCAGGCCACGCGCCGCGTCGTCGACGACATCCGCGCCAGGGCCGAGGCCGAGGGCCGGGACCCGTACAGCGTGAAGATCTACATCCTGCTGACCGCGATCACGGCACCCACGGACGAGGAGGCTCAGGCCAAGTACGCCGACCTCATCTCGTACGCCTCCTACGAGGGCGCCCTCGCCCTCTACGGCGGCTGGAGCGGTCTTGACCTGTCCGAACTCGCCCCTGAGGAGCGGCTGGAGTACGTCGACACCGATGCCGTCCGCTCGGCTCTGACGATCTTCTCCACAGCGGATCCCTCGCGTGAGTGGACGCCCGAACAGGTCGCCCGCTACCTGGGCATCGGCGGTATCGGACCGGTCGTCGTCGGCTCGCCCGAAACGGTCGCCGACGAACTCGAACGCTGGGTCGAGGAGGCCGACATCGACGGTTTCAACCTCGCGTACGCCATCACCCCCGGCACCTTCGCCGACTTCGTCGACCTGGTGGTCCCCGAGCTGCGGGCGCGTGGTCGCGTACCGCACACCCACCACGGCACGACGCTGCGCGAGCGCGTGAACGGCCGGGGGAGCCCCAGGGTCGCCGCGGACCATCCTGCCGCCCGGCACCGCGAACGTGCCGCCCGAGAACGTCACACGTAGCCGGGCGCCGTCAGCAGCTGTTGTGGCGCCGGGGCCCACGCCGAGACGTCAGGAGGCCCCCGACCGGCAGCCGGTCGGGGGCCTCCCGCGTGCTGGCGTCCTCTACGGTGAGCGAGGTGCGCCCGCAGTGCTCACGAGGGGCGGGAAGAGGCTCACGAGGGGCGGAAGAGCTGCTCGGAATTTCGCAGAGCGTGCTGGGCCACCTGCCTTCCCAGCGTGACTCCGGCCTCGTCGGCGGAGCGGGTGTGGATCCCGGAGAAGATCCGCGCGTCGACGTTCTCGGCCGTGAGCCGGCTCCAGCCGGTGTAGGTGCGTGTCACACCCGGGGCCGTTGGACTGGTCAGATCGAATGGAGCGGTGCGCGGGCCCACGAGTTCCGTGAGCACTTCTTGCGCCGCACCGGAATAAGTGGTGTGACCGCTGGGATAGTCCGGGTGCGCAGGCGTGGTGTGCAGGGGCGCCCAGTCGGGGTCGGGCTCGATGTCACCGGTACGGATGGCAGTGACGGGGCGCCACCGCACATGCGTGTACTTGCTGTCGGAGGTCGCGATCTGCGTGTCCACCAGCGCGACATGGAACAACGCCACCAGCCTGGCCCGCCGTTCGACCGGCTCCAGGAACCGGGCCAGGGCGACCCTCAACGGCTCGGTGTAGAGGGTCAGCGACGAGCCGAACCAGAAGTTGGCCGTCTCGGTCTGGTGCGCTGTCCGCTGTGTGCTGTCCGCCGAGCCGTAAGCGCGGACCTCGGCCAGATCGGACCGGTAGCGGTCGGAGTCCAGCGCGGGCGGCGGGCCGAGGCGGAACTGGCGGGCGCTCTTCAGCAGGAACGGCTGCGCCAGCCGGTTGCCGTACTGCGTGGCCGGGGCGTTGTCGGGCGGCGTCGGCTGCCAGACGCCGGGGGCTGCCTCCGGCACCGGGAAGGGAGCGTTCACGGAGGCGGGATCGAGGCCGTCTCCCTTCCGCGAGTCCAGGACGATCCGGGCCTGGCGCTCACCGGCCGCCACACCCCGGTCCTTGGCGGCGCCGTCCGGTATTCCGTCCAGGGTTCTGCGCAGCGCGGCGTCCAACTGCTCTGTGCGGTCGGGCACCAGGGTGACCAGGGAGTGGTGCACCGCGGAGGCCAGTGCGGCGTTCTGGAACGCGGCCCGGCCGGCCCCTTCAGGCCGCTCGCGGGTGGCCCGGGCTGCCGCGAGCCAAGCGATGGCCCAGGTCCGGCTGTTGGTGACCTGGGTCGGCGCACCGGCCGCCGCTATGGTCTCGGCCGTGGTGTCGTACCAGTCGAGAACCACCTCGGCAGGGGACGGGGCAGCCGCATCAGGGGTAGGCGAGGCCGTGGCCGTGGGGGCGGCCACCAGTGCGGGCGACAGCGCCGTCGCGAGGAGAGCCGCAAGGGCGGGACGGCGTCCGATCTGTCTCATGTGTGTTCCTTCACGGGTCGGTTCTGCCGGGTATAGCGGCTGGCAGGGCGGGACAGCCCGTAGTGGTCTCGCAGGGTCGTGCTGGTGTATTCGGCGCGGAACAGTCCGCGCTCGCGCAGAATCGGCACCACATGGCCGGCGAAGAGGTCGAAGCCTCCGGTCAGCCAGGGCGGCATGATGTTGAAGCCGTCGGCGGCGCCCTGTTCGAACCACCGCTGGATCTCGTCGGCAATCTGTTCCGGTGTGCCGGCGACCACGCGGTGTCCGCGGGCGCCGGCCAGCCGGTGCAGCAGCTGCCGCACGGTCGGCTGCTCCCGGTCGATGATGTCCAGTACGAGCTGGAACCGGCTGCCGTTGCCCCGTTCACCCTGTGTCTCGATGAGCTTGCGCGGCACTGGCCCGTCCAGCGCTTCGGCGTCGAGTTCCAGACCGACGATGCGGCGCAGCAACTGGAGCGAATACTCGGGCTGGGTCAGCTCGTTGAAGTCCTGGTGCAGGCGGCGCGCCTCCGCCTCGGTCGAACCGATGAACGGGCTGATGCCGGGCAGCACCAGCACCTCTCGCGGGTCCCGCCCCCTGGCCGCCGCCCGCTCCTTGATGTCCTGGTAGTACTCCTGGGCGCCGGCCAGCGTCTGTTGCGCGGTGAACACCGCCTCGGCGTACTCGGCGGGGAACGCGCGCCCGTCCTCGGACGAGCCCGCCTGGACGTAAACGGGCCGGCCCTGGGGCGTACGAGGTGTGTTGAGCGGACCGCGGACTGCCAGATGACGCCCTTCGTGGTCGATGGTGTGGATCCGGTCGGTGTCGGCGAACACACCGGTGCGCTGGTCGGCGACGAGCGCGCCGTCCTCCCAGCTGTCCCACAGCTTTGTGACGATGTCGACGAATTCCCGTGCGCGGTCATAGCGCTGCGCGTGTACCGGGTGGGCTTCGAGCCCGAAGTTCTGCGCGGCCTGCGGGGCGCCCGTGGTGACAATGTTCCAGCCCGCGCGCCCCTTGCTGAGGTGGTCGAGGGAAGCGAACAGCCGCGCCAGGTTGTAGGGCTCGTTGTACGTGGTGGAAGCGGTGGCGATCAGGCCGATCCGCTCCGTGGCCGCCGCGAGGGCAGCCAGCCAGGTGAAGGGTTCGAGGCGGAACCGGCTGGCGTATCGGACGTTGTCGGCCAGGGCCGGGCCGTCGGCCAGGAAGATTGCGTCGAACCCGGCAGCCTCCGCCGACCGGGCCAGGTCCTGGTAGTAGCGAATGTCCAGGACCCGTTCGGGTTCCGAGTCCGGGTAGCGCCAGGCGGCCTCGTGGTGACCACCGGGGTAGATGAACAGGTTCAGATGGAGTTGCCGTCGCTCCGTCACGCGGACTCCTCCTGATCGATCGAGTCCACGCCGAGCGTGCTGAGCAGCCGGTCCCGGAGCGCGGCGTACTCGGGACTGCCCTGGCGGCGCGGCCCCGGGAGATCCACGGTGAGGTCGGCCGCCATCCGGCCCTCGTCCAGCACGGCGACCCGGTCGGCGAGCGCGATGGCCTCGTCCACATCGTGTGTCACCAGCAGCACGGCGGGCCGGTGCCGCTCGCACAGCCGCCGCAGCAGAGCATGCATCCGGATCCTGGTCAGCGCGTCCAGCGCGCCGAACGGCTCGTCGGCGAGGAGGAGTTCGGGATCGCGCACCAACGAACGCGCGAGGGAGACCCGCTGCTGCTCGCCGCCGGACAGCTCGATCGGCCAGGCCCTCTCCCGCCCGGCGAGACCGACCTCGGCGAGCGCCTCCCGTCCGCGGCCTTCGGTGTCCGGGCCGGAGAGCCCCAGCACCACGTTGTCCAGGACACGTTTCCACGGCAGCAGCCGGGCGTCCTGGAAGACCACCGAGACGTTACTGGGCGCACTCAGCTCGCCGGCGCCGTCCACCCCGTGGTCGAGCCCGGCCGCCGCCCGCAGCAGAGTGCTCTTGCCGGAGCCACTGCGGCCGAGAAGAGCCACGAACTCGCCGGCGCCGATGTTCAGATCCAGCTCGTCCAGCACGCGCCGGTCGCCGAAGGCACGTACCAGCCCTTGGATGCGGACCGCCGCGCCGGCGTCCTGTGCGGCGGTGGCGGTGGCGGTCAGTCCGCGAGCGTACGTCGCCATGACAGCGCCCTCCTCTGTATCAGCCGTACCAGTGCGTCGGAGATGAGGCCGAGGAGTCCGTACACGACCAGACCGACAATGATGATCTCCGTCTGCCCGTACGTCCGCGCCAACTCCATCATGTAGCCGATGCCGCTGGTGGCGTTGACCTGCTCGACGACCACCAGGGCCAGCCAGGCGTAGGTCACGGCGAACCGCATCCCCAGCAGGAAACTGGGGAGCGCCCCGGGCAGCACCACATGGCGCAGGAACTGCGCTCGACTCAGCCGTACCGTCTCGGCCAGCTCGGCGTACCGGCTGTCGAGGGTGCGCAGCCCGTTGTGGGTGTGGATGTAGACATGGACGAGCACGGCCAGGGCGATCGTGATGACCTTCATGGACTCCCCGATGCCGAACCAGAGGATCAGCAGCGGAATCAGCGCCAGGGAGGGTATGGCACGCTTGATCTGCACGGGCCCGTCGATCACCGCTTCGCCGAGCCTGCTGAGGCCGGAGACCACAGCCAGCACGAGCCCCGCGGCGATTCCGAACGCCAGCCCGATCAGGACCCGTTGGGTCGAGGTCCACAGGTTGGTCTGCAGCCTGCCATCGGCAATGAGGTCCCCTGCCGTGGTGACCACCGTCCATGGCGCTGAGATGTTGCGCGGGTCGATCAGGCCCAGGGCCGAGCCTGCCGACCAGACGACGAGCAGCAGCGCGGGACCGATCGCCCAGCCGTACGGGATGGGGCGACCCGGGCCGAGCCGTCGGCCGTTGTGTCGCCGAGCCGGCCGTGCTGCGGCCGGGGCGGGACCGCCGCGCCCCTGAGCCGCCTCGGGCGCGTCGGCCGTCCCGGACGGCCCGGAGCCTCCGTCCGCCTTGGCCGACGAGAGCCGCTCTGCGGAGATCCCGGTACTCACGATGACGTCCCCTTCTTCCCCGCCTTCGCCTTCTCTGCCTTGTCCTGCTCCGCCTTTTCCTGCTCCGCCTTTTCCTGCTTCGCGATGGCGTCCGCGGCGACCGATTCGTACCGGCGGTCGAAGATGATCTTCGTGTTGAACTTCTTCTTGCCTGTCTCCTTGGCCAGCAGATCGACCGTCTTCTGCTGGCGCGCAATGGCCGGGGACCAGTCCGCCGGGATGTCCGGATGGCCGTTCTGCTTGACGAGGTATGCGCCGTCCTCGCGGGACAGGCCCTGGTCCTTGACGAAGTAGCCCTTGATCCATTCCTCCGGGTGCTTGTCGATCCAGATCTGCGCCCGAGCCCAGAACTTGACCAGCTTCCGGATGGCCGCCGCCTTTTGCGGGTCGTCCACGGACTTGGTCAGCGCCCACAGATGCTCGGGGTCGTCGCGCAGACCGTGCTGGATGGTCTTCGCCCCGTCCTTGCCGTACTTCGCCGGGTAACGCTTGATATTGACGTCACCGATCGGCGCCGCGTCCACCTCGTGGTTGCCCAGCGCGGTCGGGTAGACATCCCCGGTGCTGGGCATTTCGACGAGCTTTACGTCTTCCTTGGTGAGGCCGGCCTTAGCCAGGATCCGCAGAACAAGTGCTCCCTGCGCCTGTCCCGGGCTGTAGGCGATCTTCTTTCCGCGCAGACCTTTGAGGGTGTTGATTTTTGCGCCCGGAGCGATCCCGAGTTCGTACGTGGGGTGGTGGAGCGGGTCCTTGCGGAACTTCGCCGCCACCAGTTTGGTGTCCAAGCCGGTCCAATGAGCGTGGATGGACGGGATTTCCGCCGCCTTGCACACATCGAGGGAATGGGCACGGAATGCCTCCGAGCACTGCGGACCGCCTTTGATATTGGCCCACTTGACCTTGAAAGGCAGCTTGTCGAGCTGACCCGACAGCTTCAGAGCCACCTTGAGATCAGGCGCCCCGACGGTGATCGACGTGCTCGGGGACACCTTCGCCGGGATCTTCTCGTCGGAGAGGTTCTTGCTGGGTGCCGTCGAAGCCGTGTCATTGGCGCAGCCGACCAGCAGCAGAGGACCGGTAAGGGCAGCAAGAAGGGCAGCACGCATTGCTCTGGGCATAGGTATTCCTGTAGTTCCAAGTTCTTTGAGAACTGCGCAAGCGGAAAAGCCATCAGGACACGACGGGGACCATGTCAACTGATGGCGGAAAAGGGGACGGACAGCCCCAGACCGGCCGACGGCACGGGGAAAGCGGTCAGGTCAGCTACACAACGCGGCGGCGACGCGCATCAGATCAACAGCGCGACGTTGCTTTAGCCGCCGGGAATTGTCCATGTCCCGAAGCTAACGACGGCCCCGAACCCGGTCAAGCGGTGCCCCGCGCCAGAGCAACACTGCAATAACAGGTTCGTGCCACGGCCATACGCACGTTACGCGAGCCCCGGAAGAATCCCCACAGCGGCCGAAGCCGTGCTCGCGGCGCGTTGGGACAGTGCCTTGATTGCTTCCCCGGCCGCCGTCCGTCCCGGCAGCCGTTACGCCACCGCTGGCCGACCCGGCGGTTGATACCGACGACCCGGCATGCTTCCGGGGTACTCCCCCTTGCGCCCCCCATCTCATGGTGGTGAACCCTCCAGGGTGGATGACGGCCCGGTGATCGTGGTGCGTCGTCCGCCGCGGTGCTTGTGTTGCGAACCCTCCAGGGTGTCCGCGCGCGACCGTCGTAGGAATGCTCATCGGTCCGGCGTGGCGTGGTCGAAGAGCGCGGTGCGGGCGATCCTGAAGAATCCCCGGTACACCGGACATCAGGTGTGGAATCGGCAGCGGAAGGAAGAGCGGCTGATCAATGTCGAGGACGTCGCTCTCGGTCACGAGACGAGACAGCGTTGGAACACCGAGTCTGAGTGGGTGTGGTCGAAGAGGCCCGTGCACGAGCCGCTCATCAGCTTGGAGACCTATCTGCAGGTCCAGGACCTGATGGGAGCGCAGGGCCGCACCCGCGTTCGTAAGGACCTGGCCGTTACGCGTCATGCCTATGTCTTCCGCGGAAGGCTCATCTGCGGGCTGTGCAGCCGGAAGATGCAGGGGCAGAAGAGTCGTGGGGCTCTCTCCTACCGTTGCCGCTTCCCGGACGAGTACGCCCTGGCGAACGAGATCTGGCACCCGCACAACCGCTACCTGCCGGAGCGGGATCTCGTCCC
The DNA here is from genome assembly GCF_052246355.1 of Streptomyces sp. 3N207. Taxonomy (NCBI): domain Bacteria; kingdom Bacillati; phylum Actinomycetota; class Actinomycetes; order Kitasatosporales; family Streptomycetaceae; genus Streptomyces; species Streptomyces sp. 3N207. The sequence continues at coordinate 215,774 of NZ_JBQQBV010000011.1, forward strand.
GCCGGTAGATGCGTGGATCGGGCGGGTCTGTGCGCCGCATCGATTGGCCGAGACCGTGCACGCGCTGTGGGCAGCGCAGGAGGATCTGCCGGAGGACGTCGAGGCGGCGCGGACCCAGGAGAAGATCAAGAAGTGTGACCGGAACCTCGTGCGTTACCGCGAAGCTCTCGAAGCCGGCGCAGACGCCCCTACGGTCGCCTCGTGGATGGCCGAAGCGAGGGCCGAGAAGGCCGAAGCGATGGCCTACCTCTCGGCCCGGGAGTCTTCGCCGCGCCTGTCGGAGGAAGAGAATCGCGAACGGTCTCGTCCACCGACGACCTGCGCACGGCCTTGCGAGGGCGGAACCGCGGCTCAAGGCGGAGCTGTACGCAGCCCTGGGACTTCAGCTGACCTATGACCCCGGAAAAGCAACCGTGCGGGTCGAGGCGAACCTCGACCCGCACGCGTTGGGGAAATAGTACGTGTCGGGAGGGGGACTTGAACCCCCACGCCCTGTAAAGGGCACTAGCACCTCAAGCTAGCGCGTCTGCCATTCCGCCACCCCGACCGGGTGTGCCGCGGGGCCGGTGGGCGGCCTTGCGACGGGTTAAACCTTAGCACCCGATGAGGACTGCGATCACCCGGCTCTTGGGGTGCCGGGGTGTGGGCGGGAGGATGGGGGTCTACCTGCGAGAAGAGGAGGCAGTGTGAGTGCCGATAGCGCCGCTACCGCCGAGAGCGAGGTCGTCGATCTCTGCCGCGAGCTGATCCGGATCGACACCAGCAATTACGGCAACAACGAGGGCCCCGGGGAGCGGGCGGCGGCGGAGTACGTCGCCGAGAAGCTGGCCGAGGTCGGCCTGGAGCCGCAGATCATCGAGTCCCGCCCGGGGCGTGCCTCGACCGTGGCGCGGATCACGGGCGAGGACCCCTCCCGCCCCGCCCTGCTCATCCACGGGCACACCGATGTGGTGCCGGCCAACGCCGACGACTGGACGCATCACCCGTTCTCCGGGGAGATCGCCGACGGCTGCGTGTGGGGACGCGGCGCCGTCGACATGAAGGACATGGACGCCATGACGCTGGCGGTCGTACGCGACCGGATGCGTGCCGGGCGGAAGCCGCCCCGCGACATAGTGCTGGCCTTCCTCGCGGACGAGGAGGCGGGCGGCGTCTACGGGGCGCGGCACCTGGTGGACAACCACGCCGATCTCTTCGAAGGGGTCACCGAGGCCATCGGCGAGGTCGGCGGTTTCTCCTTCACGGTGAACGAGAACCTGCGGCTCTATCTCGTCGAGACGGCCCAGAAGGGCATGCACTGGATGCGGCTCACCGTGGACGGCACCGCGGGCCACGGGTCGATGACCAACAACGACAACGCGATCACCGAACTGTGCGAGGCCGTCGGACGGCTGGGCCGGCACAAGTTTCCGGTCCGGGTGACCAAAACGGTCCGTTCGTTCCTGGACGAGCTCTCCGATGCGCTGGGCGTCGAGCTCGATCCCGAGGACATGGAGGAGACCCTCGCCAGGCTCGGCGGTATCGCGAAGATCATCGGTGCCACGCTGCAGAACACCGCGGCGCCCACCCAGCTCGGCGCCGGCTACAAGGTCAACGTCATCCCCGGTCAGGCCACCGCGCACGTGGACGGGCGGTTCCTACCGGGACACGAGGAGGAGTTCCTGGCCGATCTCGACCGGCTGCTGGGGCCGCGCGTGCGGCGTGAGGACGTGCATGCCGACAAGGCGCTGGAGACGACGTTCGACGGTGCGCTGGTGGACGCCATGCAGTCCTCGCTGCGCGCGGAGGACCCCGTCGCCCGTGCCGTGCCGTACATGCTCTCGGGGGGAACCGACGCGAAGTCCTTCGACGACCTGGGCATCCGCTGCTTCGGCTTCGCACCGCTGAAGCTGCCGCCGGAGCTGGACTTCGCCGGGATGTTCCACGGCGTGGACGAGCGGGTTCCGGTCGAAGGACTGCAGTTCGGGGTCCGGGTGCTGGACCGGTTCCTGGACCAGGCGTAACACCGCCGGGCGCCCGTCGTGCGTCATGCGTCGTTGACCGGTCCGGGGCGGTAATCGGGTAATCGGCCACCTGTGCGGAGGCGACTGGGATGAGTGAATGATCTAGTCAGTTCGTAGCCTGATTCCTCCATCCTCGTTACAGGGAGTGCGGTCCCCGGCTGGGACCGTATTGCCAACAAGGAGGAACAATGATCAAGAAGGTCATCGCCGCCGCGGCTGCCACCAGCGGTCTTGTGCTGGCTGGTGCGGGTATGGCCGTCGCCGACTCCGGTGCGCAGGGTGCCGCTGTGCACTCCCCGGGTGTCGTTTCCGGCAACAACGTGCAGGTCCCCGTCCACGTGCCGGTGAACGCCTGCGGCAACACGATCTCCGTGGTCGGGCTGCTGAACCCCGCGTTCGGCAACACCTGCGTCGCCAACTGACGCCGAGCCTCATCCGACCCGATCGGTGAGCAATGCATCTGAGCGGCCCCGGAGCACGCGCCACGCGCTCCGGGGCCCTCAGGTCTTGAGGGGGGCGGGACGGCGCGCGCGGTGCGCCTCCCCCTGGCCGGTCATAGACAGCCACCACTAGGCAGGGGATTCCACAACCATGCGACAAGGCACCAGAAAGGGCCTGCTCACCATGGCCGCAGCGGGCGGCCTCCTCGCGATGTCAGGGGGGACCGCGCTCGCGGACTCGGGCGCCCATGGAGGCAGCGCGAACTCGCCGGGGGTGCTCTCCGGCAACAACGTCGAGGCACCGGTGAACGTCACGGCCAACGTCTGCGGCAACACCGTCAACGTCGTCGGCCTGCTCAACCCGGCGTCCGGCAACGGCTGCGGCAACGACGGCGCCGGCCCGCAGGGCGGACGCGGGGCCCGCGCGGGAGGTTCCACGCACGACTCGCCCGGCGTCGGTTCGGGCAACAACGCGCAGGTTCCGGTCGATGTGCCGGTGAACGTCTGCGGCAACACCGTCGATGTCGGCGGTGCGCTCAACCCGGCGCACGGCAACGGCTGCGCCGGCCAGCCGGACCCGTCGGAGCCGGGCCCGGGCCCTGTCGACCCCGGGTACCCGGAAGACCCCGGCAAGCCCGGTGATCCGGACCGACCCGGCGACCCGGGTGACCCCGGGAGCCCCGGCGACCCGGATGACCCCGGGGATCCCGGGCGGCCCGGAGACCCCCAGCAGCCGGGGCAGCCCGGTAACCCGCCCGGACCCGGCGGGCCTGGTGAGCCCACAGCCCCGGGCGCGTCCCCCCAGCCCGGCAGCACCGGTGAGGTGCTCGGCGGTTCCGTGCCGGAGGCCGTATCGGGGTCGTCGGTATCCGAGAAGGCCGCGGCGTCCGAGGTCTCCGGGGCACCCTCGGCTTCCCACGACCCCGCTACCGCAGGGGCCGACGGCGAACTGGCGCACACCGGCGCCAGCTCGCAGCTCTGGGTCGCCGCGCCGCTGAGCGCGGGCTTGCTCGCGGGCGGTTATGTGCTCTACCGGCGCTCCCGGGCCGCCATCCGCCGCTGACCTCTGCGGCGGCCGGCCCGGTTCCGGGCCGTGGCCGCACAGGGCACGGCAGAGGGAGCGGTCCCGCAACCGGCGGGCCCGCTCCCTCGCAGCCCCTCACCCGCGAACGGCGGTCACCAGGTGGCGCGCAGCTGGCGGATGATGCGGCGGCGTAGCCGCACCCGACGGCTCCCGTCCGGGTACAGCCGCATCCGGGCCAGCTCCCAGTGCCCGTACTCGGCGTGATCGGTCAGCAGTTGAGTCGCAGCCTTACGGGATACGCCCCGAGGGACGTACACATCGCGAAATTCGTATTCCGGCATCCTCTCTATTGTGCGTGTGGGCCCCGTCTGCCGATAGCGTCTGCACTATGTCTGATGCTGCGCAGCCCACCGCTGCCGACGTACGCGCCGCCGCCGAGGCGGTCAAAGCCGCGCTGGACCGGCACCTCGAGGCCGTCGAGCGCCGCGCGGGGGAGTCCCGGGCGCCTGCCGGAGCGGGCGCCGACGCCGGTGCGGGTGAGCGGGACGCCTCGTCGGCGGGGCAGTACGCCGCCGAACTCGACTCTGCCGTCTATGCCGCCTTCGACGCGCTGGCCGCCGCGGGTGAGACCTACGACGAACTGCTGTACGAGGTCTACGACGAGGTCACCCCGTTCGAGATCCCCAGCAGCGACGGCCTGCCCGCCTACACCGGGCCGGAAGCACCCAGCGCACTGAGCGTTCTGATCCGGCGGGACTACGTCATCTCCGAGCCGCACCGGTTGCAGGCCCAGGCCGAGCGCGTCACCGAGCTGGACCCCGATTCGGCGGAGGACGAGCGGGTCGAGAGCGCCGCCCCGGGCAACAGTGTGCATGCGGCGCTCGGGGTGCTCTTCGGGGAGTACGAACCGGACGAGATCGCCACCCGGCACAAGGAGTTCGGCCTTGAGGAGGGCGATTCCACGATGTGGGTCACGGCGGTCGACGAACCCGCCGAGCCCGGCGAGTGGCTGTCGGCGCCCTTCGACCAGGCGGACCCCCAGCGCGTGATCTGCCGCTTCGACGTCAGCTCCGTCTTCGACGAGGACGAGGAAGACCTGGTCCTCGAAGCCCGGGACGAGGACGAGGACGAGGATGAAGAAGAGGGCGAGGACGAGTAGGCGGAGGAGAGTACGAGGACGGCGCCGAGGGGAGACGCGGGCAACCGAGGGATGCGACGGACTCGGTGGCGCCGATGGGAGGCCACCGGCCCGCCGCTTCCGTCGCGGCGACGCAGCGCGGCGCGGAAGCGGACAGCACAGGTGGCGCGTCGAGCGGCAATCCCCGGCCGCGGCGGGGGTGGCTCAGGCGCCGGGTTCCTCGTCTCCGCCGAACTCTGCCGTCCGCGCTGCCTCCGCCGCGCGGACGGATTCGGTCAGCAGGGTGCGCAGGCGCGTCGTCCGGTCCCCGGCGACGGCCGAGGCCACCGCGCGGGGCAGCGCGTCGCCCGCTCCGTGCACCACCGAAAGATGGCGCTCGCCACGGCTGAAGGCGGTGTAGACCCACTCCCGGGTGAGCGCCCCCGCGGCGTCACCCGGCAGTACCACGACGGCGGCGGGCCAGCGGATGCCCGCTGCCTGGTGGGCCGTCACCGCCCAGCCGTGCCGCACCGTTTCGGGGACCCGCTCGGGCGGGACCGTCACGCTGCGGCCGGCGCAGGTCAGATGGAGACCGCGGTCGTCGGCGGAGGTCACGGCGCCGACGCTCGTACGGCCGGGGGCGGGTGAGTAGGTGACCCGGTCGCCGGGGTCGAAGCCGCCGAAGCGGCCGGGGCCGGGATTGAGCCGTTCCTTGAGGGCGGCGTTCAACGCGCGCGTCCCCGCCGCGCCGCCGTGCCCCGGAGTGATCACCTGGGTCCCGGCGGACGGGATGGAGAGCGCCCGCGGCACCGAGTCCGCGACGAGCTGCACCGTGCGGTGCACGGCCTCGCCCGGGTCGGCGACGGGGACGATCACGACTTCCTTGCCCGGCGCCGCCACCTGGTTCAGCTCCCCGACGCCGATGCCCGAGACCAGCTCGCCCACCGGTCCCGGATCCGGGGTACGCGAGGCGACATGCGGGCAGTACTTGGCGGCCATCAGGTCCCGGAGCACCTGTCCGGGGCCCGCGGCGCCCAGCAGGCCCGGATCTCCGCTGAGCACCAGCCGGACCCCGTCCGGCAGGGATTCCAGCAGTGCGGCGGCCGTCTCCGCGTCGAGTTGCGGTGCGTCGCAGACCGCCACGAGATCGACGGCGAGCGCTCCTTCCCCGTCCCGGCCCGGCCCTTCCGCGTCCGCCAGCACTCCGGCGACGGTGGCGCAGCCCGCGCCCGGCCGTGCGTCCGCGCCCGCGTCAGCCCCCCGCTCCGCGGGGGTGTCGTCCGGGCCGGCGGCCGGGAGCTCCGGGAGGAGGCGTGCCATGCGGTCACGCCCGTCATCCGTATGGGTGAGGGCCCAGGCGCGCAGGCCGAGCCCCTGTGCGGCGGTGACCAGCGCGGCGATCTCGGCGCGGGATGCCTCGCCGCCCGTATGGGTGACCAGCCCGCTCCCGGCCACGGCATGGATCAGTTCGCGTGCGGAGGGGGAGGGGGCAGCCTCGGCCGCTGCCGCCCAGCCGGCGGCAGCCTCCCGATCCGAGGTTCCCTCCGCCTCGTGCGCCGCTCCCTCGTGCGCCGTGCCCGCTGGGCGGAAGGTGCCGGCGATGCGGGTCAGTCCGTCGGCCAGGCTCTCCTCCGCCAGCGCGTACCGGTCCAGCCCCACCAGGACGTTGACCGGGCGCTCCTCCTCCTCGGTGTCGCCTTCCTGCATGGCGGAGGGGGCCGGGCCCGCGTCCAGGGCGTCCTCGAAGACCAGCACCGCTCCCGCGTCGACGGCCTCCCGCACGGCCTCGTCCGGGTCAGGCACCGCGTGCTGGGCCAGGCCCCTGGCCAGCGCGTCCGGCGCCAGCACCGTGTCGCCCCGCAGTGCCGCGCGCTCCAGCAGCCGGACGACCAGCGCGACCGCCCGGCGTGGGTCACCGGGCCCCGCCTCGTCGCCGAGCAGGGCGCGGGCGAAACCGTCGGCCTGCTCGGGGCGCACCTCGGGGACCGCGAGCAGCTGCCATGGGTCGGTGCGCAGCAACTCGGCCGCGCCCTCGCCGAGCGTCTCCACCACGCGCCGCGCCAGCGCCTCGGGCGCCCCGCCCTCGACCAGCAGGGCCCGCACCTCGTCCGGGACGGTGACCGGTCCTGCCGCGCGCCCCTGCCCGGCGATCCCGGCGGGCCGGGCGGCCCCTCCCGGCTCGGCGGTCCGGGCGGGCTTGGCGGGGGCGGCCTTCGGCTCGGCGAAGAAGGAGGCGGCGGAGCGTTCGCCGCTCTCCACCGCGCGGACGGCCGCGAGGAGTTCGGCTGCCTTGTCGTTGCTCACAGCTCGCTCCAGTCTTGGTCGGGGTAGCGGTGCACGGGGGCCGAGACATCGTCCAGCGCCGCGCGGATTTCGTCTGGAAGACTAAGGCCCTCCACTGACAGAGCCTCCGCGAGCTGCTCCGATGTCCGTGCGCCGACGATCGGTGCCACCACCCCGGGCCGGTCGCGCACCCACGCCAGAGCCACCTGGAGCGGGGGCAGGGCGAGCCCGTCGGCTGCTATGGCCACCGCGTCCACGATCCGCCCCGCGGTCTCGTCCAGATACGGCTCGACGAACGGCGCCAGCCGCTCGGAGGCGCCGCGCGATCCGGCCGGCGGCGGGCCGGGCTGGCGGTACTTGCCGGTGAGCACGCCGCGGCCCAGCGGTGAGGACGGCAGCAGGCCGATGCCCAGGTCCCGTGCGGCGGGCAGCACCTCCCGTTCGATGCCGCGCTGGAGCAGCGAGTACTCCATCTGGGTACTGGCCAGCGGCTGCCGTCCCCCCGGTGCCGCAAGCTGCCAGGCGCCGGCCTTGGCGAGCTGCCAGCCGGAGTAGTTGGACACCCCGGCGTACCGGGCGCGACCACTGCTGACAGCCACGTCCAGCGCCTGGAGCGTCTCCTCGATCGGCGTGTACAGGTCGTACGCGTGCACCTGCCACAGGTCCACATGGTCGGTGCCCAGCCGGTCGAGGGAGGCGTCCAGCGCGGCCAGGAGGTGGCCGCGCGAGCAGTCGAAGCGGCGGTCGGGATCGGGCACGCTGCCCGCCTTGGTGGCGACGACCAGGTCGCGGCGCGGTACGTAGTCGCGCATCAGCCGGCCCAGCAGATACTCCGCCTCGCCGTCGCCGTACACGTCGGCCGTGTCCACGAGCGTGCCGCCCGCTTCCCAGAACGTCTTGAGCTGGTCGGCGGCGTTCTGGAAGTGCTGGTCGTGCTGCTCGTAGGTCTCGTGCCTGCCGCCGTGTCCCGTGCGGTCGGCCGCGCCGCTCACGCCGCCGCCGCGCGCCCAGCTGAGAGTGCCCAGTCCGATCCGGGATACGCGCAGGCCAGTGCGGCCGAGGTGCCTTCGCTCCATGGGCGTTGAGCGTAGTTGTGGCAGGCGTTAGAGTCCGGGGGTCAGGGACATTACTGATCAGTAAGGGAAGTGGGTGCGGGATGGGGATGCGACTGGGCATCAACCTCGGCTACTGGGGCGCCGGGATGGATGCGGACAACCTCGCCGTCGCACAGGAGGCCGACCGGCTCGGCTACGACGTGTGCTGGGCGGCCGAGGCGTACGGTTCGGACGCCGCGACCGTGCTCACCTGGGTGGCGGCCCACACCGAACAGATCGACGTGGCCGCCGGGATCTTCCAGATCCCGGCCCGGACCCCCGCCATGACCGCCATGACGGCCGCCACCCTCGACTCGCTCTCCGGCGGGCGCTTCCGACTCGGCCTCGGCGTCTCCGGACCGCAGGTGTCCGAGGGCTGGTACGGGGTGAAGTTCGACAAGCCACTCGCCCGCACCCGCGAGTACGTCGAGATCATCCGCCGTGCCATGTCCCGCGAGCGGCTGTCCTACGAGGGACAGCACTGGACGCTCCCGCTGCCCGGCGGTCCCGGCAAGCCGATCAAGCTGACCGTCCACCCGGAGCGCGAGGAGATCCCGCTCTACATCGCCGCCATCGGCCCCAAGAACCTGGAGCAGACCGGCGAGATCGCCAACGGTGCGCTGCTGGTCTTCTTCTCCCCGGAGCATGCCGAGGAGACCACCCTGCAGCACCTGCGCGCGGGCAGGGAGGCCGCGGGCAAGACCATGGACGGCTTCGATGTGTGCCCCACCGTCCCGATGGCCGTCGGCGACGACATCGACGCGCTCGCCGACCTCTTCCGCCCGTACACCGCGCTCTACGTCGGTGGCATGGGCAGCCGCAAGCAGAACTTCTACAACAAGCTCGCCCAGCGCATGGGCTACGAGAAGGAAGCCGCCGAGATCCAGGAGAAGTACCTGGGAGGCGACAAGGAGGGCGCCGCCGCCGCGATCCCGCGCCAGCTGATCGACTCCACCACCCTGATCGGCCCCGTCGAGCGGATGGCGGACCGGATGCGTGCCTACGCGGACGCCGGGGTGACGACGCTGTCGCTGTCCCCGGCCGGGTTCTCGCTGGAGGAGCGACTGGCCGGCCTGCGCGCCGGAGTCGAGGCGCTGGAGCGGGCCGGGCTCGCTTCCTAGGCGTATTGACTCGGGACGGGCGCGAAGACGGGCGCCCTCACAGAGGGCGCCCGTTAGGCGTAAGGCCCGGCCCGCAAGGCGTAACGCGCCTCGGAAGTCTGCGGCCGTGGTGGGGGCTCGGGGTCAACCCCGCCACGGCCGTCACGGAGCACAACGCGGCCCCGCCCGCCCGGTTACGCGGGCGGGCGGAACGCCTCCTGCTTTCGGCGCATATCGACTGCTCACCTGTTGCCCGTTCGCCTACACGGCATTTGACTCGTTCTTCTCGGATGTCGTGCTGTTCGGAACTCGTGCACGGAGGTGGCAGCGATGCTCTCGGCCAGGAGTCTGTTCCAGGAAATCCTCGACAACGACGAGTCCTTCCGGCTCTTCTGCTCCATCGCCGCCAGCGGCGAGGCCCAAGGCGGCTGGGAGAACGGCCGTATCGCCGCGCTGATCCCCGGGACCCAGCGCCACCTCGCACCCAAGATCGCCCGGCACGGTGCCGACGAGGACAAGCACGGCCGGATCTTCATGGCGCTGCTGAACAAGCGAGGTCTGGAGGCGGCCGAGATCCCCGACGACACCGACTACACGATGATCCTGGAGGGGCTGGGCGTCGGGCTGGCGCACGAGAAGCTGCGCCGCGACGAGCAGCTGACCGAGCACGACGTGCTCACCTACCTCGCCCACAGCCGGGTCACCGAACAGCGGGCCTCCGAGGAGATGATCATGCTCAAGAAGGTGGCGGGAGACCATCCGGAGCTCGGCCGCGCGGTGAAGATGATCTCCAAGGACGAGGACAACCACCTCGCGTACTGCCACGAGGAACTGCTGCACCTCGCCCGCGCCGGACACGCCCGCACCATCCGGGCGCTGCTGCGCGAGAGCGCGCTGGCCGAGATCAAGGTCTACCGCGACGTCAGCCTGGCCGTCATGAGCCGGATGGCCCGCATCCTGGGCTGGTCCGGGGTGAGGTACGGGCTCATCGCGCTGGGCATCCACGGCCGGTACGTAGGGGAGCGGCTGGGCGGCTGGCGCCGGATGGTCCGCCTGCGGATGCCCGAGCGGCGCAACGCGCTGGGCACCGGCCGGGCGGACACGGCGCCGGGGTACGCCTGAGGCCCACGTCGGGGCTCAGAACCAGTTGCGGCGCTTGAAGACGCGGAAGAGCACCACGCAGATCGTCGCCATCAGCAGGATCGTCGCCGGATAGCCCCAGACCCAGTGCAGCTCCGGCATGTGGTCGAAGTTCATGCCGTACACCCCCGCGATCGCTGTCGGCACGGCGAACATCGCGGCCCAGGCGGAGATCTTGCGCATGTCGTCGTTCTGGCGCACGCCCATCTGGGCGAGATACGCCGACAGAATGTCCGACAGCAGCCGGTCGATGGACTCCACCTGCTCGTTCACCCGTGACAGATGGTCGGCAACATCGCGGAAGAACAGCCGCGAGTCCTCGTGCACGAACGGCACCCCCGACCCCGTCAGCCGGGTCACCGGATCCGTCAGTGGCACCGTCGCCCGGCGGAACTCCAGCGCGCGCCGCTTGAACTCGTAGATCCGGCTCACCATGTCCGGCGCCTGGCTGCTCTCCCGGGAGAAGAGACCGGCCTCCAGATCGTCCAGGGCCGTCAGGAGCGCTGCCGCAACCTCCAAGTAGTGGTCCACGACGGTGTCGCTGACCGCATACATCACCGCCGTCGGGCCGTGCCGCAGCACGCCCGGCTCGTCCTCGAGCCGTCTGCGTACCGAGCCCAGGGGGTTGGCCTCCCCGTGCCGTACGGTCACCACGAACGAGTCGCCTACGAAGACCATCAGCTCACCCGTGCTCAGCTGGCCGCTGTCCTCGTCGTACGCGACAGGCTTGAGCACCAGGAACAGCGAGTCCGCGTACACCTCCAGCTTCGGCCGCTGGTGGGCGTGGAGTGAGTCCTCCACCGCCAGCGGGTGCAGGCCGAAGGCATGGGTGACCCGGTCGAACTCCGCCTCCGTCGGCTCGTGCAGGCCGATCCACAAGAATGCGTCAGCCGCGGACCGGGCCTGGCGCAGCGCCTCTGAGAAGTCCTCCGGACGGTCCGCGCGCTGCCCGTTGCGGTAGAGCGCACAATCGACGATCACCTCTCGAATTCTTCCGCCCTCTGGCCGTCTCACAACCGGAGAGCGGCACCTGAGGCGGCTCGCTTAGGGTTGCGGCATGCCCACGCTGATCCTCGTACGCCACGGCAGGTCCACGGCGAACACCGACGGGCTGCTGGCCGGCCGCACACCGGGAGTCGCCCTGGACGAGCACGGCCGGCAGCAGGCGGCCGAGCTGCCAGGGCGGCTCCGGGACCTCCCGCTGGCCGCCGCCGTCAGCAGCCCGCTGCGCCGCTGCCAGGAGACCCTCAGGCCGCTGACCGCGGCCCGCCCCGAGCTGCCGCTGCACACCGAGGAGCGCATCACCGAGTGTGACTACGGCGACTGGTCGGGCCGCAAGCTCGCCGAGTTGAACGACGAACCCCTGATGGCCACCGTCCAGCGCCACCCCTCGGCCGCCGCCTTCCCGGGCGGCGAGTCGATGCGCGCCATGCAGGCCCGCGCGGTGGACGCCGTACGCGACTGGAACGCGCGTATCGAGGCGGAGCACGGCGCCGACGCCGTCTACCTGATGTGTTCGCACGGTGACCTCGTCAAATCGATCGTCGCGGACGCGCTCGGCATGCACCTCGATCTCTTCCAGCGGATATCCGTCGCCCCCTGCTCGGTCACGGCCATCGCCTACACCCCTCTGCGCCCTTTCCTGCTGCGGCTCGGCGACACCGGGGAGCTGGCCTCCCTCGCGCCACCGGACCGCACGGACGAAGAGGGCGACACTGGAAGTACTGGGGGAGGCACCGGGGAGGGGAACGCAACCGTGGGCGGAAGCGCCTGAGCACGATGATCGGAACGCACAGTAGGGTGCGGATGTCCGAAGCCACTCAATCCGTCGAACCCAACGGAGCAGAACGTGTCCCGTCAGGTATTTCTGTACGACCCGCCGGACCGGTTCGTCGCCGGTACCGTCGGTCTGCCTGGCCGCCGCACCTTCTTTCTCCAGGCCAGTGCAGGAGGCCGCACCACCAGTGTGGCCTTGGAGAAAGCGCAGGTCGAAGCGCTCGCCGAACGGATCGACGAACTCCTGGACGAGGTGGTGCGCCGCTCCGGCGGCAGCGCGCCCGTGCCCGCCGTCGCTCCCTCCGAGGTCGACGACACCGCGCCGCTGGAGACGCCGGTCGAGGAGGAGTTCCGGGTCGGCACCATGGCCCTTGCCTGGGACGGCGAGGGCGAGCGGATGGTCGTCGAGGCGCAGGCCATCGTGGAGCTGGAGCCCGGCGAGGACGAGGATCTGGCCGACGCCGAGGAACGGCTGCTGCAGGACGACGAGAACGGCCCCCCGATGCTCCGGGTGCGGATCAGCGGCAGCATGGCCCGCGCCTTCGCCAAGCGCGCGATGGAGGTCGTCAACGCAGGCCGTCCGCCGTGCCCGCTGTGCAGCCTGCCGCTCGACCCGGAGGGACACGTATGTCCGCGCCAGAACGGATACCGCCGGGGCGAATGAACGGCACACCACCCGGCAACGGCACGGCTCCGGCCGCCGAGGCCGCCCGCGAGCTGCTCGCGCAGGGCACCCTCACGGTGCACGGGCGGATCAGGGCGGCCTCGAACGCCGTACTGTTCGGCACCGTCGAGCACGAGGGCCGCAGCCTTCCCTGCGTCTACAAGCCCGTCGCCGGTGAGCGCCCGCTGTGGGACTTCCCCGACGGCAACCTCGCCCAGCGTGAAGTCGCGGCCTACGAGATCTCCCGCACCACCGGCTGGGACCTGATACCCGCCACTGTGCTGCGCGAGGGCCCGTACGGTACGGGCATGTGCCAGGCGTGGGTGGGGGAGCGGCCGGACGCCGAAGAGGACGCGGAGGACGCAGCGCCGGCGGAGGAGGACCCGTCGGCGGACGAGCCCGCGCCGCTGCTCGCCCTGGTCGACGGCGACGAGCCGGGCGAGGGCTGGAAGGCGGTCGGTTTCGCGGACGTGGGCGACGGTCGGACGGCGCTGCTCGTACACGCCGACGACCCCCGGCTGCGGCGGCTCGCCGTGCTCGACGCGGTGATCAACAACGGTGACCGCAAGGGCGGGCATCTGCTGCCCCGGCCGGATGGCGCGCTGTACGCCATCGATCACGGCGTCACCTTCCACGTGGACGACAAGCTGCGCACCCTGCTGTGGGGGTGGGCGGGTGAGGAGCTGACCGGCGAGGCCGTCGAGGCGCTGCGCGCGCTGTCCGCCGCGCTCTCCGAGGGGGCCCCGCTGGCCGTACGGCTCTCCCGGCTGCTGACCGAGGCCGAGGTCGAGGCCGCGCGCAAGAGGGTGGAGGCGCTGCTCAGCTCCGGGCGGCACCCGCTGCCGAGCGGCGAGTGGCCCGCGATCCCCTGGCCACCGGTCTAAGGCGTCACCGGTCCGGGCGGTGACGACCCAGACCGCCCCCCTCCGGGCGGCCACCCGGCCGGGCCGTACGGCGTCCATCCGGCCGGATACAGAACACAGGTCCGGGTTAGGCTCAAGGCATGCATGCCTGGCCCGCTACCGAGGTCCCCGTCCTGCCTGGACAGGGCCGCGACCTCGACATCCACGACACCGCGACCGGTGGCCGAGTGACCCTCACCCCCGGTCCTGTCGCCCGTATCTATGTGTGTGGCATCACCCCGTACGACGCCACCCACCTGGGGCACGCGGCGACCTACAACGCGTTCGACCTTGTGCAGCGCGTGTGGCTCGACACCAAGCGCCAGGTTCACTACATACAGAACGTCACCGATGTGGATGATCCGCTGCTGGAGCGGGCCGTCGCGACGAACATGGACTGGACGGCCCTCGCCGAACGCGAAACGGCGCTGTTCCGGGAGGACATGACGGCCCTTCGGATGCTGCCGCCGAAGCACTACATCGGTGCTGTGGAGTCCATTCCCACGATCGTTCCGCTGGTCGAGCGGCTGCGCGACATGGGCGCCGCCTATGAACTCGAGGGCGACATCTACTTCTCCGTCGAGTCCGACGCCCACTTCGGCAAGGTCTCGCGCTACGACGCCGAGACGATGCGGCTGCTGTCCGCCGAGCGCGGGGGCGACCCCGAGCGGCCCGGCAAGAAGAACCCGCTCGACCCGATGCTGTGGACGGCTGCCCGCGAGGGGGAGCCGCACTGGGACGGCGGCACCCTCGGCCCCGGGCGTCCCGGCTGGCACATCGAGTGTGTGGCCATCGCGCTGGAACACCTGGGTATGGGCTTCGACGTCCAGGGCGGCGGTTCCGATCTCGCCTTCCCGCACCACGAGATGGGCGCCTCGCACGCGCAGGCGCTGACCGGTGAGTTCCCCTTCGCCCAGACTTATGTGCACGCGGGGATGGTCGGGCTGGACGGCGAGAAGATGTCCAAGTCGAAGGGGAACCTCGTCTTCGTCTCCCAGCTGCGGAGGGACGGCGTCGATCCCGTCGCCATCCGGCTCGCTCTGCTGGCGCACCACTACCGCGCCGACTGGGAGTACACCGAGGCCGTGCTGGACGAGGCCAAGGAGCGCCTCGCCCGCTGGCGTTCGGCCGTCTCGCGGCCGGACGGTCCGCCCGCGGAGTCCATGCTGGAGTCCGTGCGGGTCGCCCTCGCGGACGACCTCGACGCCCCCGCGGCGCTGGCGGCGGTCGATGCCTGGGCGGAGGAGCAGAACTCGCGGGGCGGCACCGACGAGGGAGCGCCGGGGCTGGTCTCGCGGACGGTCGACGCCCTGCTGGGCGTGGCCCTCTAACTCGTCCCGCCGCAGCGCCTCTTCCCGCAACGGCTCCCGTCGCAACGGAACCTCTAAGCAGCAGTCCGGCGGTGCTGGTAACAGCGGCACCGCCGGACTGGTTTTACGGGTTCCAACCGTTGCGGCGGAGAAGGGCAGTGCGGCGCAGAAGGCTACTGCGGCGCAGAAAGGGCTACTCGTCGTCGTCCGGCTCCTCCGGGCGCGGCGGCTCACCGCCGGGCTTCGGCGGCGGGGGCGGCGGCTGTTGCCCCGGGTCCCGCAAATAGGGGGGAGTACCAGGCGTCGTCCCTCCCTCGGCGGAGCCGCCTCCGTCGCGGCGACGCAGATAGCGCTCGAACTCCTTCGCGATGGCTTCCCCCGACGCCTCCGGCAGTTCGGCGGTGTCCCGCGCCTCCTCCAGCGACTGCACGTACTCGGCGACTTCGCTGTCCTCCGCCGCGAGCTGGTCGACGCCGATCTGCCACGCGCGGGCGTCCTCGGGCAGCTCGCCCATCGGAATCCGGATCCCCAGCAGGTCCTCGAGCCGGTTGAGGAGGGCGAGCGTCGCCTTCGGATTGGGCGGCTGGGACACGTAGTGCGGTACGGCCGCCCACAGGCTGGCGGCCGGAACGCCTGCGTGGGTGCAGGCTTCCTGAAGGATGCCGACGATGCCGGTCGGGCCCTCGTACCGCGACTCCTCCAGATGCATCGTGCGGGCCAGGTCGGAGTCCGAGGTGACGCCGGTGACCGGAACGGGCCTGGTGTGCGGGGTGTCGCCGAGCAGCGCGCCCAGCACGACCACCAGCTCGACCCCCAGCTCGTGGGCGAAGCCCAGGATCTCGTTGCAGAACGAGCGCCACCGCATACTGGGCTCGATACCGCGTACGAGCACCAGATCGCGCCGCTTCCCCTTGCCGTCGGCGTCCTCCACGCGGACGACGGACAGCCGCGTGGTGGGCCAGGTGACCTTGCGGACACCGCCGTCCAGGAAGACCTGCGGGCGGTTCACCTGGAAGTCGTAGTAGTCCTCCGCGTCCAGCGCGGCGAAGACCTCGCCCTTCCACTCCTTCTCCAGGTGCGCGACCGCGGTTGAGGCGGCGTCTCCGGCGTCGTTCCAGCCTTCGAACGCGGCCACCATGACTGGGTCGACCAGCTCGGGAACCCCCTCCAGCTCGATCACCCAGCTCCTCCTTAACTTGCTGTCCTGGCTTGCCGGCGCCTGCCGCTGCCAGCCCTTTTCGTGCTGCTGCCGGCTCCTTTTCCGGGTACGGCTGCTGCCGTTCTGTGCGAGCCCCAGCCTATGCCGTGCCGGTGCCCGCCCCGCAGCCCCCGCACGCCCCCGAACGACAACCCGTGCGCCCCCCGGGCACCGGCTCTGGCCAGGGACCACCACGACAGGCCCCGGGACACCCCTGCCGCGGCAAACATACATCCGATGTATGAGCGGAGGTACTCCTCATCCTGCTGCTCGTCGCCCTCCGCGCGGCCGGCTTCGACGACCGCCCCGCCGCGCCGCCGTACCGACAACGCTGCCCGGGCGTACGGGATATCCGTACGCCCGGGCAGCGTGGGTCCGGCGCGGTGCCGCGACGGCAGCAAGCCGTTCGCCGGGCCGGCCCGCAGGTCGGCCGTCGGCGACTCACAGCGCCGAGCGCAGCCACTGTTCGATGCCGGCGATGTGCACCGTCGACCATGCGCGTGCCGCATCCGCATCGCGGGCGCGCAGGGCGGCGAGGATCTGCCGGTGCTCGTCCAGGGTGCGGCCGACGGTGTCCTCCTGCGTCAGCCCCCGCCACATCCGGGCCCGGGTGGTGGGTCCGGACAGGCCGTCCAGCAGGGAGCACAGTACGGAGTTACCGGAGGCGGCAACGATGCGGTGGTGGAACTCCAGGTCGGATTCGACCACTTCCTCCACGGACGGCTCCGGACCGAGCGCGTCCAGCTGGGACTCCAGCGCATCGAGCTCCGCCACCGGGATCCGGGGCCCCGCCAGCGCCGTGGCGGCGGGCTCCAGGATGCGGCGTACGGCCATGAACTCCAGGAGGGTGTCGTCGCGGTGGAAGTCCACCACGAAGCTCATCGCCTCCAGCAGCAGCTTCGGGTCCAGGCTGGTCACGTAGGTGCCGTCGCCCTGGCGTACGTCGAGCACGCGCATCAGCGACAGGGCACGGACCGCTTCCCGCAGCGAGTTTCGCGACAGGCCCAGTTCGGCGGCGAGTTCGTTCTCCTTGGGCAGCCGGTCGCCCGGGCCCAGCGCGCCCGAGACGATCATGCCCTTGATCTTCTCGATCGCCTCGTCGGTAACGGCCACGCGCTGTTTCCCGGAGACATCCGATGTCTGTTTGTTCATGGTGATCCGCCGTTCGTTGTGCCCCAGCCTCGGCGGTAGTCCCGCCAGTCCTTGTCCGTCGCCGCGAAGTCGACATAGAGGGCGACACCGAACCGGCTGCGCCTTTTGTCCTCGCGGCCCAGCCCCAGCCGCACCCCGCGCACCGCGGCGGCAACCGTCTCGGCCGAGGCGTGATGCCCCATGTCGTCCGTGTGGTAGAAGGGCAGCCCCATCAGCACATCCACCCCCGCGGGTGCTACCTCCAGGGCCAGCGCCGTCTGCTGCGCCACATAGCCGCCGTACAGGCTCTCCGCGGGCAGCGCGGTGTCGTACGACATCACCGCGATCTGGTCCACCCGCCGTGCGACCTTGCCGAAGTACTCCTGCGACCACCACTTGCCGCGCCCGGCGACCGTGCCGGAGACATGGTGCAGTCCCGGCAGCGGATCAATTTGGTGCACGGCCACGGACAGCAGCCCGCCCCGCGCGTGGACGGCCGGGCGGAGCCGGTCCAGGAGCCGCAGATAGTCGCCGTTGTCCGAATGCAGCGGCTCCAGGTCGAAGTGCACCCCGTCGAAGCCCGCGTCCAGCATCTGCCGCGCGCTCGCCACCACCGCCCGCCGCGCCGCACCGTCGGCCAGCCGCAGCCCGCCGCGCTCGCCCTTCTCGTAGACGAGCCGGTCGCCGAGCCACGCCTGCACCCGCACCCCGGGCAGCTCCCGCTCGACCGCGTCCAGCAGCCACTTGGCGCGGGGGTAGCGCTTCGACGGGAGGGTACCGTCGTGCTCCAACGGGCCGGCGTGGACGTACAGATCGCGGATCCCGGTGCCCGCCATCCGCCGCTTGAGAGCCTTGAGATCGGACTCGTCCCTGCGCCCGTCCACCCAGGCATGCCCGAGCCATATCGCGTCCCGCCCACGGGTGCGTGCGTCCGCATGCGGCTCACCCGCGTAGGAGACGCGGAGCGCCGTCGCCGCGCCCGTCACCGGCAGGACGACCAGCACCACGAGCGCGAGCGCCGCCCAGCCCACGGCCCGCCGCGCCCGTGTCCGGCCGGGCATCCGCAGCCTCACCCGCAGCCGCCGCACCCCCGGCCCCGAACGCCTTACATTTTCCCCGTTCATGCCAAGGACAGTGTCACGCCCCAAGGCCCGACCGAACCGGAGGGGACAAGCCCGTTACGAAGCTGCCGAACTGGTGATCGTCTCAGGATGAACGTTTCAATCGGTCGCTGGGCTGCCCAGCCGTTCGTACTCGCTCCTGAGCTCGGCTGCGGCGCGGCGGCCGGGTTCTCCGCTGAGTGCCAGGGATCCCTGGAGCCACGCGCGGTCTCCTCGGGGCACCTGCCCCCGCCCGGCCTGCGCCAGTTCCTCGGGGCTGAAGGGGCGGGCCAGCGGTAGCGCGGAGCGTCCGACGGGATCGGAATCGAAGGGGTAGGCCCCCCAGGCGGCTGCCTCCTCGTACTCGGGGAACAGCCAGAACTCCCTCAGGACCTGAGCCAGCACCGGCCGGACCTCTTCGGCGGAAGTCAGCGTTTCGGCGGAGGCCGACGAGAGCAGTCCGGCGAGCGCGGCGGCGAAAGCACGCACTGTGTCGCGGCAGACGACGAAGCCCCATCGCGATACGGCAGCGTTCGTCTCCTCCAGCTCCGCGACCACCTTTCCCGAGTCCGCACGCCGGTAGCCCGACACGATGCTGTGGTCGGACATGCAGAAGGTTTCCACAATGTATGGAACATCCGGAACCCGCCATCGCGTCCCGGGTTCACCTGCAGTGCTGTACATGTAGGGGCTCAGGTGGGCCAGGTCGACACCCCCTGTGGCCCGATGCTCGTGCCCCCAGAAGTAGACGTGCGGGAGCGGCAGTTCCGCGTCGGCGAGCACCGTGTGCAGGGCCCCCACCATCCGCCCCGTCCACCCGGCGTCGACCAGCCCTGTTGTGGCCGAGGCCATTCCCTCCTGATCGGCGTACTCCCGAACCAGACGGCGCATACGCTCGATTCGCGGGGCCGCAGCCTGGGCTATTTCGGGCTGGGCGACGAACCGGCGCAGCGCCGCGTTCTGCTTCGGACAGTCGGCCCTGGCATCCGGCTCGCGGGAAGCACCGACGCGGTCCAGCACTCCGGCCGCGTCGTCCGGGTCGAGACCGAGCCGCGCACACACGTCCGCCGCGTTGGAACGGATGAAGCTGTTGAAGAGCCAGTCGGCATCCGCCAGCTGTGATGCGTCGGAGGCGGCCAGGCTCCACGTACGACGGCTGCTGTACACATAGCGCAGCTCGGGCAAGCCGTCCCGGGCGGGGAGGGCGGGGAGCAGCGTTCCGGCGATCTCGTGGAGGACCTGGGCGTCCCTGGAGAGGAAGCACAGCTTTCCGAGCTCTCGCGTACGGGCCTGTTCCAGCACCCACAGCACGTAGCCGGACAGCAGGGGAGCCGCGACACCGGCCGCGACGTCGCGGATTGCTTCCTCTTCCGGGCCGCGTACGGCAACTGCGTCCCGGGCGGCGCGCGAAGCCTCGGACATCGCCGCTGCCAATCCGCCGTGCAGGTGCAACGTGCGCTCGTAGCGTGTCTGCTTCACTGCGTTCCTTCCCCGGCTTCCGCTCTCACCAGGCGGCAAGCCACTGCGCACACTCACTGTCGTCCTCCGCACCGTGCCGACGGCATTCCGCGTAGGCCCGCCGACGGGTCTCACGCCACTGGGCATCGCCCTGAGCCTTGAGAGCCTCGGCGGATCTCGCCAGGGCGCGGGCTGCCCAGATGTGTTCGCCCATCTCCAGGAAGGCGGCACGTGCTTCGTCGAACGCAGTGCAGGCGGCCGGCCATTCGCGTCGCTGGAGGTGAAGCTGGCCGCTGCTGTAGCGGACGCGGGCGTCACCTTGTGGGTATCCCATGGTCCGGTAGATGGACGAAGCCTCGGCGAGGTGGGAGGCGGCCTGCTCCCCGTCCCCTTCCCGGCGCAGGGTGTCGGCCAGGCTGATGTGCGTTCGTGCCTCCCACCGGTGGTCCCCGAGGACCCGGAAGATCCGCAGCGCCTCTTCCAGACTCCGCAGCGACTCCGCCGGTTGCCCTGCCCGGCGGTGGTTGTCCCCGAGATTGCGCAGGGTCACGGCGATGCCCCGTCGGTCGAGGAGGGACTCGAAAATGTCGAGGGCCTCACGCAGCGTTGCCGTCGCCCGGTCCGTGTCGCCCATGTTCCGCCAGAGAACCCCCATGTGACGCAGCGCGCGGGCTTCCCAGCGGCGGTCTCCCTCCTGCCGCAGTACGGCCAGCCCGTCCGCGTACAGCCGCTCGGCTTCGCGATACCGGCACTGGTCCCGGTGGAGAATGCCGAACCGGATCCGGGCCTTGGCTGCGACTGCCCTGTCGTCCGCGCTGTCGTAGAGCTGGACGCATTCGGTGAAGCAGTCGAAGGACTCCTGCCACCGGCCGCTGCCGCGGTACAGATCCCCCAGGCCGTTGAGGGCCCACGCTGTTCTGCGGTCCATGCGGTTGGCGCGGAAGACGGCGAGGGCGTTCCGGAAGCACTCGATGCCCTCGGTCAGCTGCCCGGTGTAGCGATAGGTGTCTCCCAGTACCCCGTTGGCAACGGCAGCGCCCAGATCGTCGCCGAGTTGCTCGTGCAGCGCGATCGCGGCCGTCAGTTCGCGTACCGCAGGTTCGTAATCTCCCCTGTCCCGGTGGAGGGAGCCCAGTGCGCGGCGCAGATCGGCCTCGGCCGCCACGGTCGCATCGGCGATGGCGGCGGTCAGCCCCGCCTGCAGCGCCGCTGTCCAGTCCTCCCAGTCCGTGGGCTCGCACGGAAGCGTGGCAATCACCTGGGCCAGCCGCCATGCGCGCCCCTCCAGGTTGTGCTCCACCGCCAGCCCCACGGCGTTCAGATAGGTGGAGCGTTCCGAGCGGAGCCACCCCTTCGGGTCAGCCCGCAGTGTCTCGGGCGCTGGGGGAGCGGAGGAGGTTTCCGGAACGGCACCGGGCTTCACCCGGGAGGCGGCGTATGTCGTCAGCGTGATGTACAGGTCGATGAGACGTGCCGCGGCGCTGCGGCGGGCTTCCGGCGCCTCCTCTTCGGCGAGCCGCTCCTGGGCGAAGACCCGCAGCAGATCGTGCAGCCGGTATCGGTAGGTGCCGTACCGGTCGGTCTCGGCGACCTCCACCAGTTCGAAGTCGGTGAGCTGCTCCAGACTCTCGGCAGCTTCCTCGACCGGCACATCGGCCAGCGCCGCCAAGGTGACGGGAGAGAAGACCTGCGCCTTCACCGTGCCGAGGAGCCGGAAGGCACGCCGCAGCGATGCGTCGCAGCCGTGGTAGCTGAGGGCGAAGTTGGCCCGCACTGCCAGGTCACCGGCTTTGAGGAGGTCCAGTCGGCCGGTCTCGTCCCGCAGCCGGGTGGCGAAAGCGGCGAGCTGCTCCATCGGCCGGGCCGAGAGCCGTGCACCGGCGATACGCAGTGCGAGCGGGAGATGCCCGCACAACTGGGCTATCTCCCGGGCCGGTTCCGGTTCGGCGGAGACGCGTTCCCTGCCGACGATCGCCTTGAGGAGATCCACACTGTGGTCGCTCCGCATGATCTCGACCGGCTGGATGTGCGCCCCGGCCAGGCCGATCAGCCGCGTCCGGCTGGTGATGAGGACGGCGCAGTCGGGATTGCCCGGCAGGAGAGGGCGGACCTGCGCCTCGTTGCGTGCGTTGTCGAGTACGAGGAGCACTCGCCGCTCGGCGAGTTGGGCGCGGTAGATGCGGGCCCGGTCTTCGGGGTTCTCGGGGATGCTCTGGGGCTCGACGCCCATCTCGCTCAGGAACCGGGTCAGCACTTCACCGGGACGCAACGGCTGGGCTTCGGCGCCCCTGAGGTCCACGTATATCTGCCCGTCCGGGAAGTGCGCGCGGACGCGATGGGCGACGTGCAGGGCAAGGGTCGTCTTGCCGACGCCCCCTTTCCCGTACAAGGTCACCAGCGGCAGGGCGGTGCCGCTGTCCCGGGACACCAACTGCTCGGCAAGCGCCGCAGCCTGGTCGTAGTGCCCGGTGAAATCCTCGATGTCCGGCGGAAGCTGAAAGAGGTTTCCGGTGCCCGGCAGATTGCGGGAGCTGCTGCTGCGGAGCTGCGGAAGCCTGGTCTGCTGCTGTATCTGCGTCTTGACCTGCCAGTAGGCCAGCCCGCCTGAGAGGAGTGCTGCTGTCGAGGCCAGAGCCAGCCGGGTCGAGCCGATGGCCGGGGAGTCCAGCCCGGCGACGATGCCGAAGAAGATCGCGGCGGCAGTGCCGAGGAAGGCGGCATAGGGAACGAGTGACCGCAACCGTGGAGTTGTCGTCACAGAAGTCGGCTCCGCTCGTTCGCACCGGGATACGCGTTGATCAAAGGCGCCCTCGCCCGGGCGGCCGGGGCTACCGGGGACTGGAGAATCATAGGAGCTCATCTGTCCTACGGCCACCGGCATTTGAGGGCAGCGCCCCCTGTTGTGGGGGTTCGGCCGCGAATCCGATCGGACACGACGAAGGGGCGTACGCCGTGGTTGGCGTACGCCCCTTCAGATGGCTCTCCCGGTCGGTGCTTTTGGCCGGGCGGGCTGCTCCGGGCCGCGGTCCCGTGTGCTGTTGCGGGGTCAGTTCCGCTTGGCGAGCAGTTCTTCGATGCGGTTGCGGACCTCGTCGGTGTCCAGGCCGCGGATGGTCAGAGTGGTGCGGCGGCGGGCGACGTCGTCGACCGTCTCGGCCCACTCGTGGTCGCGGGCGTAGACGACCTGGGCCCAGATTTCCGGGCCGTCGGGGTGGATGCGTTCGCCCAGGGACGGGTCCTCGTTGACCAGGCGGGCGATGTCGAAGGAGAGCGAGCCGTAGTGGGTGGCCAGCTGGCGGGCGGTCAGCGGGTCCATACGGACGCCCGGTTCGCGGTCGACCAGCAGCCGGTGCGCGACCGCGTTGGGGTTGGCGATGCCGGGCAGCGGGGTGCGCCGCACCAGCTCCTTGACCGGCACTGTGCTTTCCATGGACGCCGCGAGGGCACCACCAGGCAGCTTCTCCAGCTTGTTCAGCACCGTACGGCCGATGTGCCGGTAGGTGGTCCACTTGCCGCCGGCGACCGACAGCATGCCGCCCTTGCCCTCGGTGACGACGGTCTCGCGCTTGGCGGACTCCACGCCGCCGGGGCCGCCCGGCAGTACGCGCAGCCCGGCGAAGGCGTACGTCATCAGGTCGCGGTCGAGGTCGGCGTCCCGTACCGAGAACGCGGCCTCGTCCAGGATCTGCTGGATGTCCGACTCGGTGGCCCGCACGTCCGCCGGGTCGCCGGTGTACTCCTCGTCCGTGGTGCCCAGCAGCAGCTGGTCCTCCCACGGCAGGGCGAAGGTGATGCGGTACTTGTCGATGGGGGTGGCCATTGCGGCCCGCCACGGCGACTTGCGCTTGAGCACCAGATGGGCGCCCTTGGACAGCCGGATGGAGGGCGCCGCACCGCTGTCCTCCATCGTGCGCAGGTGGTCCACCCAGGGGCCGGTCGCATTCAGCACCAGCCGCGCGTTGACGCCGAACTCCGTGCCGTCCGTCCGGTCCCGCAGCTCCGCACCGGTGACCCGGCCGCGGGTGAAGCGCAGCCCGGTGACCTCCGCGTGGTTGAGGACGACGGCACCCGACTCCACGGCGGCGCGGACGGTCATCACGGCCATCCGCGAGTCGTTCATCTGGTGGTCGTGGTAGACCGCGACGGCCTTGAGATTGTCCGTGCGCAGCGCCGGGTTGTCGGCGGCGGCCTTGGCGGGGGCCATGACCCGGCCGACGCCGTCACCGAAGGCGGACAGCGCCGAGTAGGCGAAGACACCGGCACCCAGCTTGGTGGCGCCGTGCGGGCCGCCCTTGTAGACGGGCAGGTAGAAGGTGAGCGGGTTGACCAGGTGCGGGGCCACGTCCTTGGCCAGCACCCGCCGCTCGTGGTGGTTCTCCGCGACGAGCTTGACCGCGCCGGTCTGCAGGTACCGCAGGCCGCCGTGCACCAGCTTCGAGGACGCGGAGGAGGTGGCACCGGCGAAGTCGCCGGCGTCCACCATGGCCACCCGCAGTCCCGACTGCGCCGCATGCCAGGCGACCGAGGTGCCCAGGATGCCGCCGCCTATGACCAGGAGGTCGTACGTCGCGTTTGCGAGCAGCCCTCTGGTCTCTGCGCGGCCAGGGTTGCTGCCGGCAGTCGGGTGCGTCCCGAGGGTGGGGACGCTCTGCGAGGTGTTCATTACTCTCAGTTCTCCTCTTCGATCCAGCCCATGGTCCGCTCCACGGCCTTGAGCCAGCTCCGGTATTCCCGCTCACGCGTGTCCGCGTCCATGCGGGGGGTCCATTCAGCGGCGCGCTTCCAGTTGGCCCGCAGCTCGTCGGTGTCCGACCAGAAGCCGACGGCCAGGCCGGCCGCGTATGCCGCACCGAGACAGGTGGTCTCAGCAACCATCGGACGGACGACGGGCGCGTCCAGTACGTCCGAGATGGTCTGCATCAGCAGATTGTTGGCGGTCATACCGCCGTCCACCTTCAGCGCGGCCAGCTCGACGTCCGAGTCCTTCTGCATCGCGTCGACTATTTCCCTGGTCTGCCAGGCCGTCGCCTCCAGCACCGCGCGGGCCAGGTGCGCCTTGGTGACGTAGCGGGTCAGGCCGGCCAGGACGCCGCGCGCGTCCGAGCGCCAGTACGGGGCGAACAGCCCGGAGAA
This sequence comes from Streptomyces sp. 3N207, assembly GCF_052246355.1. NCBI lineage: Bacteria > Bacillati > Actinomycetota > Actinomycetes > Kitasatosporales > Streptomycetaceae > Streptomyces > Streptomyces sp. 3N207. The sequence goes on from NZ_JBQQBV010000011.1 coordinate 240,647, forward strand.
CGCCGGGACGAAGTAGGCGCCGCCGTTGTCCTCGACGGAGCTGGCCAGCGTCTCGATCTCCGCCGCGCTGTTGATCATCCCCATCTGGTCGCGCATCCACTGCACCAGCGAGCCGGTGACCGCGATGGAGCCCTCCAGCGCGAAGACCGGCTGCTGGTCACCGATGCGGTAGCCGACCGTGGTGAGCAGCCCGTTGTAGGAGTTGACCGGCTCGTGGCCGGTGTTCATCAGCAGGAAGGTGCCGGTGCCGTACGTGGACTTGGCCTCGCCCTGCGCGAAGCAGGTCTGGCCGAACAGCGCCGCCTGCTGGTCGCCCAGCGCGGAGGCGACGGGCAGCCCCGCCAGCTCACCGGTGGCCTCGCCGTACACCTCGGACGAGGACCGGATCTCGGGCAGCACCTCCATGGGGATGCCGATGGAGGCACAGATCTTCTCGTCCCACGCCATGGTGTGCAGGTTCATCAGCAGCGTGCGGGAGGCGTTGGTGACGTCGGTGACGTGCTTGCCCCCGTCGGGCCCGCCGGTCAGGTTCCAGATGACCCACGAGTCCATGGTGCCGAAGAGGATCTCGCCCCGCTCGGCGCGCTCCCGCAGCCCCTCGACGTTGTCGAGCAGCCAGCGGATCTTCGGGCCTGCGAAGTAGGACGCCAGCGGCAGTCCGGTCTCGCGGCGGAACCGGTCCTGGCCGACGTTGCGGCCCAGCTCCTTGCAGAGCGTGTCGGTGCGGGTGTCCTGCCAGACGATGGCGTTGTGCACCGGTCGGCCGGTTGCCTTCTCCCACAGGACGGTCGTCTCGCGCTGGTTGGTGATGCCCAGCGCCAGGACGTCGCTCTTGGTGACCCCGGCCTTCTCCAGCGCGCCCGTGACCACCTGCTGGACGTTGGTCCAGATCTCGGCGGCGTCGTGCTCGACCCAGCCCGGCTTCGGCAGGATCTGCTCGTGCTCCTTCTGGTCGACCGCGACGATCCGGCCGTCCTTGTCGAAGACGATGCAGCGGCTGGACGTGGTGCCCTGGTCGATCGCGGCTATGAAGGGCCCGCCGCCGTGTGCGGAGGCGTGGGTGCTGTGGGTGTCGCTCATGGTGTTTCTGCTCCGATGCGTCGTTGGTTCGGTCGGCGGTCGGGTCTGTCGCTCATCCCCAGGCGAGGTTGTAGACCCCGGCGGCGACGGCGGCGCCGACCATCGGGCCCACCACGGGCACCCAGGCATAGCTCCAGTCGCTGCCGCCCTTGTTGGGCAGCGGCAGCACCGCGTGGATGATGCGAGGACCGAGGTCACGCACCGGGTTGATGGCGTAGCCCGTGGGCCCGCCGAGCGACAGACCGATACCGACGACGACCAGCGCGGTGATCAGGGCGCCCATCTTGCCGAGGCCGACGGTGCCGTCGACGTCCTTGACCAGGCCCTGGGTGAGGATCGCGATGATGAGCACGAACGTCGCGATGACCTCGGTGAGGAAGTTCAGCAGCGGCTTGCGCACCTCGGGGGAGGTGAAGAAGACACCGTGCACGGGGCCCGGGTTCGCGTTCTTCAGCTCGACGGCGTCCGGCTCCCGCAGGGTGACCTGGAACTGTGCGTAGTAGACGAGCCAGACCAGCACCGCGCCGAGCATGGCACCGAGCATCTCGCTGCCCAGGTACACCGGAACGTCGCTCCAGGGGAGGGCCCCCTTGCCTTCCTTCATGGCGAGGGCCAGAGTGACGGCGGGGTTGAGATGGGCGCCCGAGGACTGAGCGATGTACGCGCCCGTGAGAACCGCGAAGCCCCAGCCGAAGGCTATGGCCACCCAGCCGGCTGCGAATGCCTTGGAGCGCTTCAGATTGACTGCGGCGCACACGCCGCCACCGAGGAGGACCAGCACCATGGTGCCGAGGACCTCACTCGCGAAGATGTCGGAGCTGGACACCCGGGACTCCTTTGTCACTTATGTCTTGGGGGCATCTCCCACCGGAGGGCTGGGGGAGGGTGGCGGGCCGGTCGGTAAGCGTCCGGTGTTCGACAATGTCGACCGCCGAACGGCAACTTTTCTCCTAAGTGAGGGTCCCGTCAAGGGGCAGTGACAGATGACTCCTGCCTGTCATCCTGCGGGCACACAGCGGTGGCAGCACCCCCGGGCGCCCAGACGGCGTGGCAGGTCCACCCGGGCGCCCGGAACCGCCGGGCCCGGCCGTCGACCCACCGGGGCCAGGGCTCAGAACCGCTGCGCGCCCAGGTCCCGGGAGACCGCGCGGGCCGTGTCGCGTACGGCCGCGACCAGCCGGGAGAGCGGCTCATCGCCCTCACACATCCGTTCAACGGCCCCGGTTATCCCCACCGCGCCCACCGGCATCCGGCGCCGGTTGTAGATCGGCGCGGCCACCGAGGCGAGTCCGTCCCAGGTCTCCTCCACGTCCGCCGCCCAGCCGCGCGCCCGAACGATTTCCAGCAGCGCCTCGAACCGTTCGGGGTCGGTCACCGTGCGCTCGGTGAAGGCCGGCCGCTCCCCGTCCAGCGCCTCGCTCAGCGCCACCGGGTCGTACGCGGAGAGCACCTTGCCCAGCGCAGTGCTGTGCAGCGGCTGCATGGCGCCGACCTCCAGCACCTGGCGGCTGTCGTCCGGGCGGAAGACGTGGTGCACGATGAGCACGCCCTGCTGGTGGAGCACGCCCAGATAGACACTCTCCCCGCTGGAGCGGGCCAGGTCGTCCGTCCAGACCAGGGCCCTGGCCCGCAGTTCGTGCACGTCCAGATAGCTGTTGCCCAGGCGCAGCAGCTCGGCCCCGAGCTGGTAGCGGCCGGTGACCGGCTCCTGCTCCACGAAGCCCTCCTGCTGGAGGGTGCGCAACAGCCCGTGCGCCGTACCCTTGGCCAGGTCGAGGGCCGAAGCGATCTCGGAGAGCCCGAGCCGTCGTTCGCCGCCCGCCAACAGCCGTAGTACGGCCGCCGCACGCTCCAGCGACTGGATGGTCCGGGCCATCGGTCCTCCCTGACCTGCTGCCTTGAATTCGACAATGCCGAACGCTATCGCTTCATGTCGACGGGGTGGTAGTCGGGATCGAGCCGGGATCGAGCAGGGGAGTGTCCGATGGTCGGAATGTCGACCGGCACTCTTGCGTCCGCCCGCTACGCTGACCGGATGCGCTGCCGTACCGGCGCGCAAAGCCGACAGCCGTCGCATCCCAGGGAGCTTCTTCCATGGCCTCGTCGCCGAGCAGCACGACCGCATCCTCGTCCCCCACCCGGGCCGAAGCGCTTCGCCAGGCGCTGGCCTCCCGGGTGGTCGTCGCCGACGGCGCGATGGGGACGATGATCCAGGCGCAGGACCCGACGCTGGAGGATTTTGAGCAGCTGGAGGGCTGCAACGAGATCCTGAACGTGACCCGCCCCGACATCATCCGCACGGTGCACGAGGAGTACTTCGCCGCCGGCGTGGACTGTGTGGAGACCAACACCTTCGGCGCCAACCACGCGGCGCTGGGGGAGTACGAGATCACCGACCGCATCTTCGAGCTCTCCGAGACGGGCGTACGCATCGCCCGCGACGTCGCCGAGGAGTTCGAGTCCGGCGACGGCCGGATGCGCTGGGTGCTGGGCTCGATGGGCCCGGGCACCAAGCTGCCGACCCTCGGCCATGCCCCGTACGCCACGCTGCGGGACGCCTACCAGCAGAACGCCGAAGGCATGATCGCGGGCGGCGCCGACGCGCTGCTGGTGGAGACCACCCAGGACCTGCTCCAGACCAAGGCGTCCGTCATCGGCGCCCGCCGGGCCATGGAGGCGGCCGGCGTGGACCTGCCGCTGCTGTGCTCGGTCACCGTCGAGACGACCGGCACGATGCTGCTCGGCTCCGAGATCGGCGCGGCACTCGCCGCCCTGGAGCCGCTGGGCATCGACATGATCGGCCTGAACTGCGCGACCGGCCCCGCCGAGATGAGCGAGCACCTGCGCTATCTGGCCCAGCACTCCCGCGTCCCGCTGTCGTGCATGCCGAACGCCGGTCTGCCGGTGCTGGGCAAGGACGGCGCCCACTACCCGCTCACCCCGCAGGAGCTGGCGGACGCGCACGACACCTTCGTCCGCGACTACGGCCTCTCCCTGGTGGGCGGCTGCTGCGGTACGACGCCCGAGCACCTGCGGCAGCTGGTGGAGCGGGTGCGCGACCGTGCGCCGGCGCCGCGCGAACCGCAGCCGGAGCCGGCGGCGGCCTCCCTCTACCAGGCGGTGCCCTTCCGCCAGGACACCTCGTACCTGGCCATCGGGGAGCGGACCAACGCCAACGGGTCCAAGAAGTTCCGCGAGGCGATGCTGGAGGGGCGCTGGGAGGACTGCGTCGAGCTGGCCCGCGAACAGATCCGCGAGGGCGCCCACATGCTCGACCTGTGTGTCGACTACGTCGGCCGCGACGGCGTCGCCGACATGGCGGAGCTGGCCGGGCGGCTGGCCACAGCCTCCACGCTGCCCATCGTGCTGGACTCCACCGAGATCGCCGTCATCCAGGCCGGGCTGGAGAAGCTGGGCGGCCGGGCCGTCATCAACTCCGTCAACTACGAGGACGGCGCCGGCCCGGACTCCCGCTTCGCGAAGGTCACCAAGCTGGCGGCCGAGCACGGCGCCGCGCTCATCGCGCTGACCATCGACGAGGAGGGCCAGGCCCGTACCGCCGAGCACAAGGTCGCCATCGCCGAGCGCCTCATCGCGGACCTGACCGGCAACTACGGCATCCACGAGTCGGACATCCTCATCGACGTCCTCACCTTCACCATCTGCACCGGCCAGGAGGAGTCCCGCAAGGACGGCATCAACACGATCGAGGCCATCCGGCTGCTCAAGCAGAAGCACCCCGACGTACAGACCGTGCTGGGCCTGTCGAACATCTCCTTCGGTCTGAACCCGGCCGCGCGGATCGTGCTCAACTCCGTCTTCCTCGACGAGTGCGTCAAGGCGGGGCTGGACTCCGCGATCGTGCACGCCAGCAAGATCCTGCCGATCTCCCGCTTCGACGAGGCGGAGGTCACCACGGCCCGGGATCTGATCTACGACCGGCGCAGCGAGGGCTACGACCCGCTGCAGAAGCTGATGGAGCTGTTCGAGGGCGCCACCGCCAAGTCGATGAAGGCCGGCAAGGCCGAGGAGCTGGCGGCCCTCCCGCTGGAGGAGCGCCTCCAGCGCCGCATCATCGACGGCGAGCGCAACGGCCTGGAGGCCGACCTGGACGAGGCGCTGGAGGAGCGGCCCGCGCTCGACATCGTCAACGACACGCTGCTGGCGGGCATGAAGGTCGTCGGGGAGCTGTTCGGCTCCGGCCAGATGCAGCTGCCGTTCGTGCTCCAGTCGGCCGAGGTGATGAAGGCCGCCGTCGCCCACCTCGAACCGCACATGGAGAAGGCCGAGGACGCCGAGGGCAAGGGCACGATCGTGCTGGCCACGGTGCGCGGCGACGTCCACGACATCGGCAAGAACCTGGTCGACATCATCCTGTCCAACAACGGCTACCAGGTCGTCAACCTCGGCATCAAACAGCCGGTGAGCGCCATCCTGGAGGCCGCGGCCGAACACCGCGCGGATGTGATCGGCATGTCCGGGCTGCTGGTGAAGTCCACGGTGATCATGAAGGAGAACCTGGAGGAGCTCAACCAGCGCAAGATGGCGACCGACTTCCCGGTCATCCTCGGCGGCGCCGCGCTCACCCGGGCCTACGTCGAGCAGGATCTGCACGAGATCTACGAGGGCGAGGTCCGCTACGCCAAGGACGCCTTCGAAGGGCTGAGCCTCATGGACGCCCTGATGGACGTCAAGCGCGGCGTCCCCGGCGCCAAGCTGCCCGAGCTCAAGCAGCGCCGGGTGCCCAAGCGGGACCTCGACATCCCCGAGCCGGAGGTCAACGACGGCTCCGTCCGGTCCGATGTTGCGGTCGACAACCCCGTCCCGGAGCCGCCCTTCTGGGGAACCCGCGTCGTCAAGGGCCTCCAGCAGCAGGACTACGCCTCCTGGCTCGACGAAGGCGCCCTGTTCAAGGGCCAGTGGGGGCTCAAGGAGGCCCGCAAGGGCGGCGGCCCCACCTACGAGGAGCTGGTGGAGACCGAGGGCAGGCCGCGGCTGCGCGGCTGGCTGGAGCGGCTGCAGACGGAGAACCTGCTGGAGGCGTCCGCCGTCTACGGCTACTTCCCCTGCTACTCCAAGGGCGACGATCTGATCCTGCTGGACGAGCAGGGCAACGAGCGCACCCGCTTCACCTTCCCCCGCCAGCGGCGCGGCCGCCGGCTGTGCCTGGCCGACTTCTTCCGTCCGGAGGACTCGGGCGAGACGGACGTGGTCGGGCTGCAGGTGGTCACCGTCGGCTCGAAGATCGGCGAGAAGACCGCCGAGCTGTTCGCGGGCGACGCCTACCGCGACTACCTGGAGCTGCACGGCCTCTCCGTGCAGCTCGCCGAGGCGCTGGCCGAGTACTGGCACGCCCGGGTCCGCAGCGAACTCGGCTTCGCGGCCGAGGACCCCGACCAGATGCAGGGCATGTTCGACCTGAAGTACCGGGGAGCGCGCTTCTCCCTGGGCTACGGCGCCTGCCCCAATCTGGAGGACCGCGCCAAGATCGCTGAGCTGCTGCGGCCCGAGCGGATCGGCGTCGAGCTGTCCGAGGAGTTCCAGCTGCACCCCGAACAGTCGACCGACGCGATCGTGCTGCACCACCCCGAGGCCAAGTATTTCAACGCCCGATGAGGGTAGAGGTCATACACTGATCGGTCCGGTTCAGGCCGGTCGTCCCCTTCCACCGGGGTTCCGCCGGAGTCCACAGGGATTCCGCGGGGTTCCGCCGCGAGGGGGCGGCCGGCCTTGTCGTCCCTTTGGGGTCGTCTTTCAAGGAGGTGCTGCGATGGCCGATCCGTCCCCCGCCGTCACCACTCTGACGGGTGAGGAGCCCGCGCTCCAGGCCGTGCTGCTGGACATGGACGGCACCCTGGTCGACACCGAGGACTTCTGGTGGGACGCGGAGGTCGAGGTCTTCGCCGAGCTGGGACACGAGCTGCGCGACGAGTGGCGCACCGTGGTGGTCGGCGGGCCCATGTCGCGCAGCGCGGGCTTTCTGATCGAGGCCACGGCCGCCGATATCGGTCTGGAAGAGCTGAGCGTGCTGCTGAACGCCAAGTTCATCGAGCGGCTGGAGCGCGGCGTCCCGCTGATGCCCGGCGCCCGCCGCCTGCTGGCGGAGCTGGCGGCGCACCGGATCCCCGCAGCGCTCGTCTCCGCCTCGCACCGCACCGTCGTGGACCGCATGCTCACCTGGATCGGCCGCGAGAACTTCGCCTTCACGGTCGCCGGTGACGAACTGGCCCGCACCAAGCCGCACCCGGACCCGTATCTGACCGCGGCGCGCCGGCTGGGTGCCGACCCGGCACGCTGCGCCGTGCTGGAGGACACCGCCACCGGTGTCGCCGCTGGCGAGGCCGCCGGGTGTCATGTCGTGGCCGTGCCGTCCATCGCGCCGATCAAGCCCAAGTCCGGCCGCACCATTGTGAGTTCACTGGAAGAAGTCGATCTCGAATTTCTGCGTTCGCGGATCATGGTCACGCGTTGAAGCGCTCAGTTCCGTACCGGATTCGATTCTGACCGGACGCGGAAAATCCGCTGTCCTGACCCGGGAAATCCACTGCTGCGGGTGGCGCAAAACGTTGAACTCCGGTGTCCGGTGCGCAGATTGGTCCAGTGACGTTCGTCACGCACAACCCCCTCGACGGCGCGAGTGACGTGTGGTTCCCCTGGTGCTGGTGGGGAAAATGTCCTTCCGTTGTGTCCGCATTGGTAGAACGACGCGGAGATCGTTCCGGCGTCCGAATAGCGGACAGGAAGCTCGTGGTTTCTGTCCGTGAAACCGGCTCCGTGGCCTGCGCTTCGGAAGCGACCGGAGTAGACCATTAATGTCGGTGTACCGGCCATTCCACCCCTGCAGCAAACCCTGGCCGGCCGAGGAGATCGTCGACCATGAACCGTAAAACTGTGGTGCTGCCGGTGCTTGCCGCCGGGCTGCTCACGCCGCTTCTCGCCGGGTGCGGGACCGAAAAGGGCGGAAGCGCCGGCGGCGATGCGATCGTCGTCGGTACGACGGACCACTTCGCGGTCGGCAAGAACGCGCCGGCCCCGTTCGACCCGGCGGCGGCGTACGACGTCGCGGCCTGGGGCGTCATGCGCAACACCTTCCAGACGCTCCTGCGCCTCCCGCGCGCCGGCACCTCCCCGGTGCGGGACGCCGCCGCCAAGTGCGGCTTCACCGACACGGCGAACGAGCAGTACCGCTGCACCCTGCGCGAGGGGCAGACGTTCTCCAACGGGCACGCGCTGGACGCCGAGGACGTCGAGTTCTCCCTGCGGCGCCTCAAGCGCATCAACCACAAGGGCGGCCCCGCCGTCCTCTTCAGCAACCTCGACCGCGTCGAGGCCCACGGAAAGAACCGGATCGTCTTCCACCTCAAGAAGCCCGACGCGACCTTCCCGTACAAGCTGACCACCCCGGCCGCCGCCATCGTCGACAGCCAGACCTACCCGGCCGACTCCCTCACCAAGGGCGGCCGGCTGACCGGCTCGGGCCCCTACGCGCTCGGCAGCATCGACGCCAAGTCCGCGGTCCTCACCAAGAACCCGCACTACAACGGTGGGCTGAAGCTGCAGAACAGCGAGATCGAGCTGCGCTTCTTCGACGGCGCCACAGGCATGGAGAAGGCGCTCAAGGCGGGCGACATCGATGTCATGGGCCGGACCATCTCGCCCCGCCAGGTCGGCCGGCTCGGCGAGGCCCAGGGCAACGGCATCGAGCTGGTCGAGCAGCCCGGCCAGGAGATCCGCTACCTCGCCTTCGACACCGACGACGACACCGCGGGCAAGAAGGCCGTCCGCCAGGCCATGGCCCAGCTCGTCGACCGCAAGAAGATCGTCCGGGACGCCTACGACCGCAGCACCGAGCCGCTCTACAGCATCGTGCCCGCCGGGCTGCCGGCCCACCGCAACTCGTTCTTCAACAAGTACGGCGACCCCAGCAAGGAGGCGGCCGAGCGCACCCTGCGCAAGGCCGGCATCGACAAGCCCGTCAAGCTCACCCTCACCTACACCACCGACCACTACGGCGACGCCACCGCCAAGGAGTTCGCCGTCCTGAAGCAGCAGCTCAACGAGAGCGGTCTCTTCGACGTACGGACCAAGGGCGTCGAGTGGGACCGGTTCCGCCCCGCGGCCACCGACGGCAAATACCAGGTCTGGGGCTACGGCTGGTACCCGGACTTCCCCGACGCCGACAATTTCGTCGCCCCCTTCTTCGAGAAGGACAACTTCCTCGGCTCGCCGTACACCAACCGCGAGATCCGCGACAAGCTGGTCCCGCAGACCCGCCGCCAGACCGAACGCGCCGCCACCACCGGCACCTTCGGCCGCGCCCAGGACATCGCCGCCGAGGACGTCCCGGTGCTCCCTCTCTGGCAGGGCAAGCAGTACCTCGCGGCGCGCGACGACATCACCGGCGTCGAATGGGCCCTCAACTCCTCCTCGGTGCTCCAACTGTGGGAGCTGGGCCGCGGTGAGAGCGACTGACGCTTACGGGGGCGCGTCCCCCCGCTGCGCTTGGGCAGTCTGCTCCCCCAAGCTCTTCGAGCAGGGGGTGCCCCCCAGGGCGCAGGGTGGGCAAGCGCAGCCCCCATTGCCGGGTACGCAAGATCCGGCGGACCCTCCCTACGCGGAGCCTGGCCGCACCAGTCCGCTCTCGTACGCGTACACCGCCGCCTGCACCCGGTCGCGCAGCCCCAACTTGGTCAGCACATGGCCGACATGCGTCTTGACCGTCGTCTCGCTCACGAACAGATCCGCCGCGATCTCCGCGTTCGACAGCCCCCGCGCCACCAGCTTCAGTACTTCCACCTCACGCTCGGTCAGCTGGTGCAGCGTGTCCGGCACCGGGTCCTCGCCCGAGGGAAGCTTGCCCGCGTACTTGTCCAGCAGCCGGCGGGTGATGCTCGGTGCCAGCATCGCCTCGCCCGCCGCCACCACCCGGATGGCCTGCACCAGCTCACCGGCGGGCGCGTCCTTCAGCAGGAACCCGCTGGCCCCGGCCCGCAGCGCCTCCACCACATACTCGTCCAGGTCGAAGGTGGTGAGCACCAGCACCTTCGCCGGGCCGTCCTTGGCGGGGCCGGTGATCCGACGGGTCGCCTCCACACCGTCCATCCGGGGCATCCGGATGTCCATCAGCACCACGTCGGGCTGCAGCGCCCGCACCTGGTCCAGCGCCTGCAGACCGTCACCTGCCTCACCGACCACCGCCAGGTCCTGCTCGGCCTCCAGAATCATCCGGAAGCCGGTGCGCAGCAGCGGCTGGTCGTCGACCAGCAGTACGCGGATTGCCACGGGAACTCCTCAGGGGGACGGCAACGGTCGCCCCATTCTCACTCAGCCCCCGGCTCTGTTGCCCGCTGCCCCTTTCGACTCGGAAGCCGGCCCCGGTTCCGACCCGGACTCCGGCTCCGGCCCACGCGGCTCGGGCAGCCGGGGCTGGATCATCAGCGGATACGGCGGGGGAGTGCCGCCGAACTCGGGGCAGTGCACCTGGTGGTCGCACCAGCCGCACAGCTTGCTCGGCTTGGGGCGCCAGTCGCCCGTCTCCGTCGCCCGCTCGATCGCGTCCCACAGCGCCAGCAGCTTGCGCTCGGTGGCCAGCAGGTCGCGCTCGTCCGGGTCGTAGGTGAGGACGTCGCCGCTGCCCAGGAAGACCAGCTGCAGCCGCCGGGGCACCACCCCGCGCAGCCGCCACAGCACCAAGGCGTAGAACTTCATCTGGAACAGCGGGCCCTCGGTGTACTCGGGGCGCGGCGCCTTGCCCGTCTTGTAGTCGACGATCCGCACCTCACCGGTGGGGGCCACATCCACCCTGTCGATGATCCCGCGCAGCCGCAGCCCCGAATCCAGCCGCGCCTCCACGAACAGCTCGCGCTCCGCGGGCTCCAACCGGGTGGGGTCCTCCAGGGTGAACCACCGCTCCACCAGCGCCTCGGCCTCCGCCAGCCACTGCGCCAACTGGGCGCCGTCCGAGGCGTCCTCCGCGAACAGCTCGGCCAGCTCCGGACGCTTGGCCAGCAGCCGCTCCCACTCCCCGGCCACCATGGCCCGCGCCCGCCGCGCGCTGCGCTCCGGGGCCGGAGCGTCGAAGAGTCTTTCCAGCACCGCATGCACCACCGTCCCCCGGGTGGCGGCGGCCGAAGGCTTCTCCGGCAGTTTGTCGATCACCCGGAAGCGGTAGAGCAGCGGGCACTGCATGAAGTCCCCCGCCCGGGAGGGCGACAGCGAGGTCGGCGGTGTGGCCGCGCTGGTTTTCATGGGGTAAGACCCTACGGCCCACCACTGACAGCGGACACTTACCATCGACGGCAGACCCCCTCGCGTCGGGTGATCGCCAACCCGAGGCTGATTCAGCCGCGCGGCGCAGCGGGGCGCGAGGGAAGCAGCAGAGGGGAACCCGTGGCGGACGAGGACAACGACGGGAAGCCGCGGTCCGGCGGCTCCGGCGAGGGGAACGGCCCCGAAGAGCCGAAGCGCCGTCAGCCGGTTCCGGGCAGACCCGTGCGCCCCAACCGGCCGGGCGGCGGCATCCTGATGGGCCGTCCGTTCGGCGTCCCCATCTACGTCGCCCCGTCCTGGTTCCTCGTCGCGCTCCTGATCACCTGGGTCTTCGGCGGACAGCTCGGCCAAGTACTGCCCGAGCTGGGTGCGGTCCGCTATCTGATCGCGCTCTTCTTCGCCGTCGCCTTCTACGCCTCCGTCCTCGTCCACGAGCTCGCTCACACGGTCGCCGCGCTCCGCTTCAAACTGCCGGTCCGCCGCATCCAGCTCCAGTTCTTCGGCGGCGTCTCCGAGATCGAGAAGGAGTCCGAGACCCCCGGCCGCGAATTCGTCCTCGCCTTCGTGGGCCCGCTGCTCTCCCTCGCCCTGGCCGGCCTCTTCTACGGTGCGATGTACGCCGTGGAGCCCCGTACCGTCCCCAGCGTCCTGCTCGGGGGGCTGATGTTCTCCAACCTCATCGTCGCCGCCTTCAATCTGCTGCCCGGCCTCCCGCTGGACGGCGGCCGGATGCTGCGCGCCGTCATCTGGAAGATCAGCGGCAAGCCGATGACCGGCACCGTCGTCGCCGCCTGGATCGGCCGGGCGCTGGCCGTCACCGTGCTGATCGGCCTCCCGCTGGCCACCCACGCGGGCGGCCTGTCCAGGGACGGCGTCAGCGGCACGGACTCCCTCACCCACGCGCTGCTCGCCGCGATCCTGGCCGCCATCATCTGGACCGGGGCCGGCAACAGCCTGCGGATGGCCAGGCTGCGCGAGCGTCTGCCCGAGCTGAGTGCCCGTTCGCTGACCCGGCGTGCCGTCCCCGTCGAGACCGACACCCCCCTGTCCGAGGCCCTGCGCCGGGCCAACGCGGCGGGCGCCCGCGGCCTGGTCGTCGTCGACGGCAAGGGCGACCCGCTCTCCCTGGTGCGGGAGGCCGCCATCGCCTCCGTACCCGAACACCGCCGCCCCTGGGTCGCGGTCAGCACCCTCGCGCAGGACCTGAAGGAGGGCATGCGGGTCCCCGCCGAGCTGGCCGGGGAGGACCTGTTGGAGTGGCTGCGCGCCACCCCCGCCACCGAGTATCTGGTGGTGGAGGAGACCGGCGAGATCTACGGGGTGCTGTCCACCGCTGACGTCGAGCGCGCCTTCGTCGAGGCCATGTCCAAGCGCCCGGAGCAGGACGGCGACGGCGCCAGGCCCACCGGCTAGCCGCACTCCGCGGACCGGCTAGGCTGTGCGTATGTCCGAACCGACCGGTGCCGCCCGCCGTCGCGGGCCCTTCAAGGTCGGGGACCAGGTCCAGCTCACCGACCCAAAGGGACGCCACTACACGATCACCCTCGAAGAGGGAAAGAGCTTCCATACCCACAAGGGAGCCTTCCCCCACGACGAGCTGATCGGTGCGCCCGAGGGGAGTGTCGTCCGTACCACCGGAAACGTCGCCTACCTCGCGCTGCGTCCACTGCTCCCCGACTACGTCCTGTCCATGCCGCGGGGAGCCGCCGTCGTCTACCCGAAGGACGCCGGACAGGTGCTCGCCATGGCCGACATCTTCCCCGGCGCGCGTGTCGTCGAGGCGGGGGTCGGCTCCGGCTCGCTCAGCACCTTTCTGCTCCGCGCCATCGGCGACCAGGGCATGCTCCACTCCTACGAGCGCCGTGCCGATTTCGCCGAGATCGCCCAGCAGAACGTGGAGCGCTACTTCGGCAGCCCCCACCCGGCCTGGACGCTGACCGTCGGTGACCTCCAGGACAACCTCACCGACAGTGACGTGGACCGCGTCATCCTCGACATGCTCGCCCCCTGGGAGTGCCTGGAGGCCGTCTCCAAGGCCCTGGTGCCCGGCGGCATCCTGTGCGCCTACGTCGCCACCACCACGCAGCTGGCGCGCATGGTCGAGTCGATCCGCGAGTTCGGGACCTTCAACGAGCCGCAGGCGTGGGAGACGATGGTGCGCAACTGGCACATCGAGGGTCTCGCCGTCCGCCCCGACCATCGCATGATCGGCCACACCGGCTTTCTGCTCACCGCCCGTCGGCTGGCCGACGGCGTCGAGCCGCCGCTGCGCCGCCGCCGGCCCGCCAAGGGCGCCTACGGCGAGGACTACACGGGCCCCGGCAGCCAGTCCGGCGGCGGCCGGGCGTAACGCCGACCGCCGCGGCCCAGGTCGGACGCGGTGGCGCGGTGACCGCCCTCGCCGCGAACGCCGCACCCTCTCCGCGGTAGTCGTTCGCCGTCGCCGGTAGGCGTTCGCCGTCGCGGCGGACGGAAGGCCCTGCCGCGGACAGAAGGCCCCGCCACTTCTCGCTGGCCCCGGTACGACACGCTGCCCCGCCCCGTACGAACCCGGGTGCGGGGCAGCGCCGTTGGCCGGCGCGGGCCCTCGCGGCGACGGCCTCCGCAGAGCGGCCCCCGCCGTTCCGCGGCAGTGTGACCTATGGCACGATGCGTAGCACTCCGCGTTCGTCTCGTCCCGCACAGGAGTCACCCCGAGTGACGGAACTGCCGCACACCCGCACCCGCGCCGTCCACTGGCTCGCCACCGCCGCAGCCCTCGCCGCCGTGCTCGGCGGCACGGCCCTCCTGCAACCCGCCACCGCCACCCCCGCACCCGCCACGGGCACCTCCGGTCAGGCCCCCGACCCGGTCCGCGCCCGCTACCCGCTGGACTGCGGTCCGTCCAGGGCCGGCATCGACGTACTCGACAAGGCCGCCGCCGACTTCGACGGCGACGGCACCGCGGAAACAGTCGCGGTCGTCCGCTGCCAGGCGCGCGGGGGCACCCCGCCCAGCGCGGTCTTCGTACTCTCCGGAACCGCACAGAGCGGACGCCCGCGGATCGCCGCCACCCTCGTCAAGCACCGGGAGAGGATGTCGGTCCGGGACCTCGCGGTGCGGGGCACCACCATCTCCGCGACCCTCCTCGGCTACTCCTCGGCCGACGTGCCGCGCTGCTGCCCCGACAAGCGACGCACGGTCAAGTGGGAGTGGCGCCAGGGGAAGTTCGCCCTGCGTCCCGGGCCGGTCGCGGGCGGTGGCGTCAGCGTCTGACGGGCCCTCCCGCGGCCCGGTACGGAACCGCCTCCTCGACTCCGCCTCGGGACGAAATAGTGCGGCACTTGAAGGGTGTTGAACGTCTCGGCACCACAACCGGTCGCTTTCAGATGGTTGTGGGTGGGTATTCCCTGTCCTGAGGGAGTGCGCAAGGGTGAAGATCGGACACACCCCGACCGTCTTTGTGATCTAGGGGTTTCAACCCGCACCGGCCCAGGTAGGGTCGAAGCGTCCAGCTCCCCCTGGAGGAGGTGAGGACCGTGGCAGCCCACGACGACGACACCAACCGCGGCATCCGGCCCGGTCGGGGTTCCGAAGACCCGTCCGGCCAGATCGCCTACCTTGAGCAGGAAATCGCCGTCCTGCGCCGCAAGCTCGCCGACTCTCCGCGGCACACTCGTATTCTCGAGGAGCGGATCGTCGAGCTGCAGACCAACCTGGCCGGTGTGTCCGCCCAGAACGAGCGGCTCTCCAACACGCTCCGCGAGGCGCGTGACCAGATCGTGGCCCTCAAGGAAGAGGTCGACAGGCTCGCCCAGCCACCGGCGGGCTTCGGAGTATTCCTGCAGGCGAACGACGACGACACGGCCGACATCTTCACCGGAGGCAGAAAACTCCGGGTGAACGTCAGCCCCAACGTCGACCTCCAGTCGCTCCAGCGCGGCCAGGAGCTCATGCTGAACGAGGCGCTCAACGTGGTCGAGGCCATGGAGTTCGAGCGCGCGGGTGACATCGTCACCCTCAAGGAAGTACTCGACGACGGAGAGCGAGCGCTGGTCGTCGGCCACACCGACGAGGAGCGCGTCGTCCGGCTCGCCGAGCCGCTGCTGAACACCACGCTGCGGGCCGGTGACGCCCTGCTGCTGGAGAGCCGCTCCGGCTACGTCTTCGAGGTCGTGCCCAAGAGCGAGGTCGAGGAACTGGTCCTCGAAGAGGTCCCCGACATCGACTACACCAAGATCGGTGGCCTCGGCGGACAGATCGAGCAGATCAGGGACGCCGTCGAGCTCCCGTATCTGTACCCGGACCTCTTCCGGGAGCACGAACTGCGCCCGCCCAAGGGTGTGCTGCTCTACGGCCCGCCCGGCTGCGGCAAGACGCTGATCGCCAAGGCGGTGGCCAACTCGCTGGCCAAGAAGGTCGCCGAGGTCACCGGCCTGCCCCAGGGGAAGAGCTACTTCCTCAACATCAAGGGCCCCGAGCTGCTCAACAAGTACGTGGGCGAGACCGAGCGGCACATCCGGCTCGTCTTCCAGCGGGCCCGGGAGAAGGCCAGCGAGGGCACGCCCGTCATCGTCTTCTTCGACGAGATGGACTCCCTCTTCCGCACCCGTGGCTCGGGCGTAAGCTCGGACGTGGAGAACACCATCGTCCCGCAGCTGCTCTCCGAGATCGACGGCGTGGAGGGCCTGGAGAACGTCATCGTCATCGGCGCCTCGAACCGCGAGGACATGATCGACCCGGCGATCCTGCGTCCCGGCCGGCTGGACGTGAAGATCAAGATCGAGCGCCCGGACGCCGAGGCGGCCAAGGACATCTTCTCCAAGTACCTCACCCCGAACCTGCCGCTCCACGCGGACGACGTCGCGGAGCACGGCGGCAATGTGGAGGCCGCCTGCGACGCCATGATCCAGTCGGTCGTGGAGCAGATGTACGCGGAATCGGAGGAGAACCGCTTCCTCGAGGTCACCTACGCCAACGGTGACAAGGAAGTCCTCTACTTCAAGGACTTCAACTCCGGCGCCATGATCGAGAACATCGTCGGCCGGGCCAAGAAGATGGCCATCAAGGCGTACCTGGACCACAACCAGAAGGGTCTGCGCGTCTCCCATCTCCTGTCGGCCTGCGTGGACGAGTTCAAGGAGAACGAGGACCTGCCCAACACCACCAACCCGGACGACTGGGCCCGCATCTCCGGCAAGAAGGGCGAGCGGATCGTGTACATCCGCACCCTCGTCACCGGCAAGCAGGGAGCGGACACCGGCCGTTCCATCGATACCGTCGCCAACACCGGTCAGTACCTGTAACGAGGACCGATTCCGGCTGCGGGTCCCCGCCCGGGGTACCCGCAGCCGGATTGTTTCCCGGAGCATCGAGGAAGTCCGCAGAGTGATCTCCCCACTCCACTCCGTGCGTCATAGGCTCTTCCCTACCGCCGCGACGCGCAGTGCGCAGGAGGGGGCCGCACACGGGACGGATGCGCAGCGGGACTTGAACGGTGGTCCACCGGCGGGCCGCCGTCAGGCAAGGAGGGCCGCATGACCGTACGGCGCGTAATGGGCATCGAGACCGAGTACGGCATTTCCGTGCCCGGCCACCCCAACGCCAATGCCATGCTCACCTCGTCCCAGGTCGTCAACGCCTACGCGGCCGCGATGCACCGGGCGCGCCGCGCCCGCTGGGACTTCGAGGAGGAGAACCCGCTGCGGGACGCCCGCGGCTTCGATCTGGCGCGTGAGTCGGCCGACGCCAGCCAGCTGACGGACGAGGACATCGGCCTGGCCAACGTCATCCTCACCAACGGAGCCCGGCTCTACGTCGACCACGCCCACCCCGAGTACAGCGCCCCCGAGGTCACCAACCCGCGGGACGCCGTGCTGTGGGACAAGGCGGGCGAGCGGATCATGGCCGAGGCCGCCGAGCGCGCGGCCGAGGTCCCCGGCACCAGCCCGATCCACCTCTACAAGAACAACACCGACAACAAGGGCGCCTCGTACGGCACGCACGAGAACTATCTGATGAAGCGGGAGACCCCGTTCTCGGAGATCGTGCGGCATCTGACCCCTTTCTTCGTCTCCCGGCAGGTCGTGTGCGGAGCGGGACGGGTGGGACTGGGGCAGGACGGCAGCGAGCACGGGTTCCAGCTGAGCCAGCGCGCCGACTACTTCGAGGTCGAGGTCGGACTGGAGACCACGCTCAAGCGGCCCATCATCAACACCCGTGACGAGCCGCACGCGGACGCCGAGAAGTACCGGCGGCTGCATGTGATCATCGGGGACGCCAACCTCTCGGAGGTCTCCACCTACCTCAAGCTGGGCACGACCTCGCTGGTCCTGTCCATGATCGAGGACGGCTTCATCGCCGTCGATCTCGCCGTCGACCAGCCCGTCCGCACCCTGCACCAGGTCTCCCACGATCCGACACTCGAACGGCTGATCACCCTCCGCAACGGCCGCACCCTCACCGCGGTACAGCTCCAGATGGAGTACTTCGAGCTGGCCCGCAAATACGTGGAGGAGCATTGGGGCGCCGACGCGGACGAGCAGACCCGGGATGTGCTGGCCCGCTGGGAGGACGTGCTGGGCCGGCTCGAACGCGACCCCATGAGCCTGGCGGGAGAGCTGGACTGGGTCGCCAAACGCGAGCTGATGGAGGGCTACCGCCGCCGCGACGGGGTCGACTGGGACGCCCCCCGGCTGCACCTGGTCGATCTCCAGTACGCGGACGTACGCTCCGACAAGGGCCTCTACAACCGGCTGGTCTCCCGCGGGAGCATGCAGCGGCTGCTGTCCGAGGAGGAGGTCAAGGAGGCCGCCTTCAAGCCGCCGGAGGACACCCGCGCCTACTTCCGCGGCCGCTGTCTGGAGCAGTACGCCGACGACGTGGCCGCCGCCTCCTGGGACTCGGTCATCTTCGACCTCCCCGGCCGTGACTCTCTGCAACGGGTCCCGACCCTGGAGCCGCTGCGGGGTACCCGTAACCACGTGAAGGAGCTGCTGGACCGCTGCCGCACAGCGGAAGAGCTGGTGAAGGTGCTTTCGGGCGGCTGAATCGCGGCTATTCGGTCCGCGGTCCGGGAATCATCGAGGTGGTTGCCGGACGTTGTAAGAACGAAGGAGCCGATGACAGTCCCGGCTTGTAGGGTCTGATCTTGTACGTTCCGCGTACACCACCGAACCGAGCGGGGTGAGGGATATGGCGACCAAGGACACCGGCGGCGGACAGCAGAAGTCCACACGTCAAACCGAGGAGACCGAGGAGCAGACCCAGGACGCGCAGGTCTCCGAGGACCTCAAGGAACGGCAGGAGGCGCTCTCGGACGACGTGGACTCGGTGCTGGACGAAATCGACGACGTACTCGAAGAGAACGCAGAGGATTTTGTTCGGAGTTTTGTGCAAAAGGGTGGACAGTGAGTAATGCCCGATTTGCACAAAGAGAAACATTGCCGCAAGTGTGACAGAACCCTTCCGTCGGCCTCATTCGCTTCGGACAAGAACCGACGAGATGGGCTCCAGCCTTACTGCCGGGAGTGCGTGGCCAGGTATTCGGCCACGCACTACCGGCGGCGCCGGGCGGCCTTGGGCAAGAAGGTACGAGAAAAGATTGTCGTTCCTGCTGGCCACAAGTTCTGTCGCATATGCGAGAAGGCCAAGCATCATGCTGAGTGGCACAAGAACGCGACGGCGTCGGACGACCTTTCAACACGGTGCAAGGAATGCAAAGCAGCCCAAGGGCGTGCCGGGCATCTCAAGCGCCAGTACGGAATGACCGTGGGACAGCGCAAAGCTCTGCTGGACGAGCAGTTCGGTATCTGCCCGATCTGCCTGAAGCCCGGTCCTGAGCATGTGGATCACGATCATGAGACGGGTAGGGTCCGGGGCGTACTGTGCTTCAGCTGCAACGCCGCGCTGGGGCAGTTCAGGGATCGGCCGGACGTCATGCGGCGTGCGGCCGCCTACGTGGAAGGAAACGTGTGGAAGCCGAAATTGGTAGCACCGGGCGTCTACCGGCTGCCTTCCTGACGCCGGGGTCGTCCTCCTTCATGGACTTTCTGTCAGCCCACGCCCCCGAGCAACTGCCGGGCAACCGGCCGCTGCCGCCCGTGGAGGGTGCCGTGCAGGCGCCGCACGGGACCACGATCGTGGCCGTGACCTTCGCCGGCGGCGTGGTGCTGGCCGGGGACCGGCGGGCGACGATGGGCAACGTCATCGCGCAGCGGGACATCGAGAAGGTGTTCCCCACCGACGAGCACTCCGCCGTGGGCATCGCGGGCACCGCGGGGCTGGCGGTGGAGATGGTGAAGCTGTTCCAGCTGGAGCTGGAGCACTTCGAGAAGGTGGAAGGGTCCACGCTCTCCCTGGAAGGCAAGGCCAACCGCCTCTCCACGATGATCCGCAGCAACCTGGGCATGGCAATGCAGGGCCTCGCCGTGGTGCCGGTGTTCGCCGGGTTCGATCTGGACCGCGGCAAGGGCCGGATCTTCTCCTACGACGTGACGGGCGGCCGTTCCGAGGAGCAGGGCTTCGCCGGAGTCGGCTCCGGTTCGGTCTTCGCGCGCGGCTCGCTCAAGAAGCTCTACCGCGACGAGATGACCGAGGAGCAGGCCGCCACGGTGGTCCTCCAGGCGCTCTACGACGCGGCGGACGACGACTCGGCCACCGGCGGTCCCGATATGACGCGCCGTATCTACCCGATCGTCGTGGCGATCACCGAGGACGGTTACCGCAGGCTGAGCGAGGAGGAGGTCTCCGGGCTGGCGCAGACGGTGCACGACGGCCGCCTCCAGCTGCCAAACGGGCCGCAGGCCCCCGTCTCCTAGAGCACTCATTCGGACAGGAAGGGACGGATAGCCGGTGTCGACGCCGTTCTATGTGTCACCCCAGCAGGCAATGGCCGATCGCGCCGAGTATGCCCGCAAGGGCATCGCGCGTGGACGCAGCGTGGTCGTGTTGCAGTACGCGGACGGCATCGTTTTCGTCGCCGAGAACCCCTCTCGGGCACTGCACAAGGTCAGCGAGATCTACGACCGGATCGCCTTCGCCGCAGTCGGCAAGTACAACGAGTTCGAGAACCTGCGCATCGGCGGTGTCCGCTACGCCGACCTGCGCGGCTACACCTATGACCGCGAGGATGTCACGGCGCGCGGCCTTGCCAATGTATACGCCCAGACGCTGGGCACGATCTTCTCCGCGAACGCGGAGAAGCCCTATGAAGTGGAGCTGATCGTCGCCGAGGTGGGCCCGGCCCCCGAGGACGACCAGATCTACCGGCTGCCGCACGACGGCTCGATCGTGGACGAGCACGGTTCGGTCGCTGTCGGCGGCAACTCCGACCAGATCGGCAGCTACATGGACCAGCGGCACCGGGAGGGAATGTCGCTGGGCGAGGCGCTGAAGCTCGCCGTCGAGGCGCTCAAGCGGGACAGCAACGGCAGCGAACGGACACTGACCGCCGAGCAGTTGGAGGTCGCCGTACTGGACCGGGAGCGCCCCCAGCGGCGTAAGTTCAAGCGCGTCCCCGCCGGCCAGGTGGCCCGCCTGCTGGAGGAGACCCCGGCTCCGGAGAGCACGGAGGACGAGACCGAGGGCGGCGAAGAGAAGTAAGACCCCGGACCCCGCCCCGCGCCGGTTCGAGGGGCGGGGGTCCTAGGGGGAGACCGGCAGGTCGGTGGAGGGGCAGGGGCCGGTCGAGCCGCGTACCACCAACCGCACCGGCAATCGCACTGCTTCCACCTGCTGACCGTCCAGCACGGCCAGCAGGGCCCGCATGCCGGCGACCCCCACCCGCTGGGCGGGCAACCGTACGGTCGTCAGCTCGGGCTCCACGGCGGTGGCGAGGGCGACATCGTCGACCCCGGTCACCGAGACCTCCTCCGGCACCCGCAGGCCGAGCCGTCGCGCAGCCTTCAGCGCGCCGACAGCGAGCAGGTCGTCGTCGCACACGAGGGCGGTCGGCCTGCCTTCGGCGGTGTCCGCGGCGGGGGATCCGTAAGCCGCCGTCAGCGCCCGGGTGGCCGCCTCCAGTCCGCCGGCCACGCTCAGTGGCCCGCGTGCGGTGTGCACCAGGGCGGCTCCGCTCGTGTGCAGCTCTTCGTG
Source organism: Streptomyces sp. 3N207 (assembly GCF_052246355.1). Lineage (NCBI taxonomy): Bacteria > Bacillati > Actinomycetota > Actinomycetes > Kitasatosporales > Streptomycetaceae > Streptomyces > Streptomyces sp. 3N207. Next base: position 262,070 of record NZ_JBQQBV010000011.1, read on the forward strand.
CAGCGCCCGCGCCCGGATCTCGAAGGTCCAGGAGTCCACGTCGGCCGCGATATGGGCGATCCTGCGGTGGCCCAGCTTCCGCAGATGGGCGACCACCTGCCGCATGCCGTCGGCGAGATCGACGTTGACGGTGGCGTCACAGGCTCCCTCGTCGCTGTCCAGCATCACCAGGGGCAGCCCCTCGCCGCGCAGGGCCGCGAGGGCTTCGGGGGCCATGGAGGAGGCGATGACGCCGTCGAGCGCGGTGCGGGCCGAGGCGAAGGGGTCGGGGGCCGCGTTGATGCCTTCGGGTGAGGGGTAGAGGACGATCCCGAAGTCGTGTTCCCCGGCGACCTCGGCGGCTCCGCGGTGCACGTTGGCGAAGAAGTCGTTGGTGAGCGCGGGGACGACCAGCAGCGCCGTGCGGGTGCGGCCCAGGCGCAGGGTACGGGCCGCGAGGTTGGGGCGGTAGCCGAGCTCACGGGCCGCTGCGCGGACGGCTTCGGCGGTGCGGGCGGAGACCCGGCCCTCCCATTTGCCGCCGAGCACGAGTGAGACGGTGGCCTGTGAGACGCCCGCAGCACCGGCCACGTCGTGGCCGGTGGGCCGGTTGCGGCCGCGGTTTCCGCTGCCATGATCCCCGTCGGCTGATGCGTGCTGTCCTGGCACGAAAACTCCTTCACCGCGGCTGCCTTGGCATGGTACGTATGGCGAGGCCGTTATACGTAAAACTGGGGGTGGGGCGGATGGCGACGGGCTATGCCGAGCTGCTGCGGGCCAGGCACGCGATGCGCCTGCTGGCGGGAACGCTGGTGGGCAGGCTGCCGAATGCCACGGGGCCGATCGCCATCGCGCTCTTCATCCGATCCGACGGCGGCAGCATGGCGCTGGCGGGCGCCCTCTCGGCGATCTACGGCCTGGCCACCGCGTTCGGCCAGCCGATGCTGGGGCGGCTGGTGGATCTGTACGGGCAGCCGCGGGTGATGCTGCCCGCCGCCGTGGTCTCCGCCGCCGGTGCGGCCACGCTGGCGCTTGCGGGGACCGGCTCGCTGCCGCTCGCCTATGGGTGCGTACTGGTCTTCGGCCTGTTCACGCCCCCGCTGGAGGGCGGGCTGCGGGCGCTGTGGCCGACGGTGCTGCGGCGCGAGGAGCAGGTGCACAGTGCGTACGCGCTGGATGCCGTCGCCCAGGAAGTGATGTTCGCGGCGGGGCCGCTGCTGGTGACGCTGCTGGTCGCCGGATGGAGCGAGGCGGCGGCACTGCTGGTGGTCAACGCGCTGGGGGTGCTGGGCGCCCTCTCGGTGGTCGTCTCGCCCCCTTCGCGCCGCTGGCGGTCCTCGCCCCGTAAGCCGCACTGGCTGGGCGCGCTGCGTTCGCCGGGGCTGAAGGTGATGCTGGGCTCGTTCTTCTTCGTGGGGCTGGCGCTGGGCACCTTCGCGCTGGCCGCGGTCTCCTACGCCGACGGCCACGACGACAAGCTGATCTCCACCTATCTGCTGGCGGCGCAGGGTGCGGGTGCCCTGGTGGGCGGGGTCGGCTACGGGGCGCGGGGCTGGCCGGGCAGCCACGAGGGGCGGCTGCGGGTGCTGGTGGGCCTGTTCGCGGCGGGCAATCTGCCGCTGGCCCTGGTGCCGGGGGTGCCGGTGATGGTGGTGCTGGGCGGCCTCTCCGGGCTCTTCCTGGCCCCGGCGCTGGCGTGCGCCTTTGTCGTGGTGGACCGGCACGCGCCGTCGGGGACGGTGACGGAGGCGTTCTCCTGGCTGGTGACGACGTTCGGCGTGGGGGCGGCAACGGGGACGGCCGCGGTCGGCTCGGTCATCGAGTGGGGCGGCACGGGCGCGGGCTTCGGCCTGGCCGGGGCGGGCGGGCTCGCGGCGCTGGCCGTCATCGTGGCGGCGCGCCGGTTCCTGGCGCCTCCGGACGGCTCCGGGCGGGGCGGGGTGGTGGCGGGATCGACGGCGCCGTCGGCGGAGCCCGTCGCCGGACCGGTGGCCGCAGCGTCGCCTCCGGCAGGCGGGGAGAGCGAGCCGCGGCCGGGCCTTCCGCACACCGGAACCGGACGTCAGGGGCGCCCGTCAGGTGCGGAAACTGATCGGAACGGCTCTCCCGAACCCGGTTTCAGATCCTCCACGTAGGCGTACTGTTCAGGCATGGACCGCCGAATCTTCGGGCTGGAGAACGAGTACGGCGTCACATGTACGTTCCGGGGCCAGCGCCGGCTGTCCCCCGACGAGGTGGCGCGGTACCTCTTCCGCCGTGTTGTGTCATGGGGCCGCAGCAGCAATGTGTTTCTGCGGAACGGCGCGCGCCTCTATCTGGACGTGGGCTCGCACCCGGAGTACGCCACTCCGGAGTGCGACAGCGTGACCGAGCTGGTCACTCACGACAAGTCGGGTGAGCGCATTCTCGAGGGCCTGCTCGTCGACGCCGAACGCCGCCTGCACGAGGAGGGCATCGCGGGCGACGTCTATCTCTTCAAGAACAACACCGACTCGGCAGGCAACTCCTACGGCTGTCACGAGAACTATCTGGTGGCCCGGCACGGGGAGTTCTCCCGGCTGGCGGATGTACTCATCCCGTTCCTGGTGACGCGGCAGCTGGTGTGCGGCGCGGGCAAGGTGCTGCAGACCCCGCGCGGGGCCGTCTACTGCGTCAGCCAGCGTGCGGAGCACATCTGGGAGGGCGTCAGTTCCGCCACGACGCGCTCCCGCCCGATCATCAACACCCGTGACGAGCCGCATGCGGACGCGGAGCGGTACCGAAGGCTGCACGTCATCGTCGGCGACTCGAACATGTCGGAGACGACGATGCTGCTCAAGGTCGGCGCCACCGACCTGGTGCTGCGCATGATCGAGGCCGGCACGGTGATGCGGGACCTGACGCTGGAGAACCCGATCCGGGCGATTCGCGAGGTCAGCCACGACATCACGGGCCAGCGCAAGGTGCGGCTGGCCAGCGGCCGGGAGGCGTCCGCGCTGGAGGTCCAGCAGGAGTACTTCGACAAGGCGCTGGACTTCTGCGACCGGCGCGGCATCCGCACCGGCCGGGTCGAGCAGGTGCTGGAGCTGTGGGGGCGGGCCCTGGAGGCAGTGCGCACCCAGGAGCTGGACAAGATCAACACCGAGATCGACTGGGTGATGAAGTACCAGCTCATCGAGCGGTACCGGGCAAAGAACAACATCACGATGTCGCATCCGAGGATCGCGCAGATAGACCTCGCGTACCACGACATCCACCGGCGCCGGGGTCTTTACTATCTGCTGGAGCGCAGCGGCAAGGCGGCCCGTATCTGCAACGACGTCAAGATCTTCGAGGGCAAGTCGGTGCCGCCGCAGACGACACGGGCCCGGCTGCGCGGCGACTTCATCCGCAGGGCCCAGGAGCAGCGCCGGGACTTCACCGTCGACTGGGTGCATCTCAAGCTGAACGACCAGGCGCAGCGCACGGTGCTGTGCAAGGATCCGTTCCGATCGGTGGACGAGCGGGTGGAGAAACTCATCGCGGGGATGTGACCTGTGACGAGGATCTGACCGATGAGCTGACGCGGCGTCCGAAGGCTTTACCGAGGGCGGTCCCGGGCTTCCGGGACCGCCCTTCTGCGTGTGCGTCAGCGTGAATTGACCGCGCCGGTCGGCGCCGTGTCGTGGGCGGCGGCAGCCTCGTTGCTGGGTCGTAGGCTGTCAGGACTGCACGAATATCCCTAAACCCACGAGTGGGACACATGTTGCATTTCTCCGGGGGCTCGACCCCCCGCACCACCCGAGCCTTCCGGAATCCGCACCGGACGAGTACGCGCCGCCTCGCCATGCTGCTGGCGGTTCCGCTGCTTGCGGCCACGGCGGCAGCCTGTGGCAGTGACGACGGATCGTCCGATGACAAGGGCGGCCCTCCGGCGGTGAGCGGATCCTGGGGCAAGAAACCCAAGATCGACAAGGGGGAGGGCGACCCGCCCTCCGAGCTCAAGACGAAGGTGCTCAAGAGCGGCAACGGGCAGAAGGTGCGCAAGGGTGACGCGGTAAGCGCGCACTACGTGGGCCAGTTGTGGAACGGCAAGGAGTTCGACAGCAGCTGGAAGCGCCAGATGGCCGCCACCTTCCAGATCGGTACCGGCAAGGTCATCAAGGGCTGGGACGAGTCGCTGGTCGGCAAGAAGACCGGCAGCCGGGTCGAGATCGTCGCCCCGCCGGACAAGGGGTACGGCAAGAAGGGGCAGCCGCCGACGATCCCCGGCAACTCCACGCTGGTCTTCGTCGTCGACCTGGAGAAGATCGCCCCCAGCGAGATCGACGGCAAGCCCGTGGACAAGCCGCAGAACCCGCAGCTGCCCAAGGTGAGCACCAAGGTCGACAAGAGCAAGGCGCCGACGGTCCAGATTCCCAAGGGCAAGGAGAGCGCGCCGGGCCGGCTGATCAGCGAAACCATCGTCCAGGGCGACGGCAAGAAGACGGTCGGTGCGAACAGCACCATCCTGACCCACTTCACCGCCAAGACGTGGAAGGGCGGCAGGCAGTTGGACGACACCTGGGCGCAGAACGGTGCGCCGCAGGAGATCCCCGTCGCCCAGATCCCGGGCTGGAAGGACGGGCTGAAGGGGGTCAAGACCGGCAGCCGCGTGGTGATCTCCGTGCCGCAGAACAAGTTCCCCAAGGAGCAGCAGAAACAGTTCAAGGACGGAGTCGTCTTCTCGGTGGATGTGCTCGACGTGAAGTGACTACTTCCGTGGCAGACTGGCGCGGTTGTCCCGCAGATACGTTCGTAGGAGCAATTTCGTGAGCATCGACAAGCCCGAGGTCGACTTCCCCGAGGGCGAGCCGCCGTCCGACCTGGAGATCCAGGACCTGTGGGAGGGCGACGGGCCCGAGGCCAAGGCCGGGGACAACGTCTCCGTGCACTATGTGGGCGTCTCCTTCTCCACGGGTGAGGAGTTCGACGCCAGCTGGAACCGCGGCAAGCCGCTCCAGTTCCAGCTGGGCGCCGGCCAGGTCATCGAGGGCTGGGACAAGGGCGTTCAGGGCATGAAGGTCGGCGGCCGCCGCCGGCTGACCATCCCGCCGCACCTCGCCTACGGTGAGCGTGGCGCGGGCGGCGGGCGGATCAAGCCCAACGAGACGCTGATCTTCGTCTGCGACCTCGTCGCCGTCTGACGGCCGCATAGCACACCCCATGGGAGCCCCGCCGACCGCGGGGCTCCCGGCTTTTGTCTCGCGCCGCGCTGGCGGTACGGTCGAGGGCCCAGAACAGCATGAGAGAGGGCACGAGGGAACCCATGGCGATTGCCAAGGCCGAGCGGCTGATGAATCTGGCGCTGTGCCTGCTGGGGGCCCGCCGCCCGCTCACCAAGCGTGAGCTGCGCGCATCGATCGAGGCTTACGTCGAGGCGTACGGCTCGGGGGAAGCAGCGGCCTACGGGCCGGGAGAGGCAGTGGCCTTCGGTTCGGGAGAGGCGGGGGCGGCCTTCGGCCCGGGGGACGGGTCCACGGGGACCGAGGAGTCCTTCAGCCGGATGTTCGAGCGCGACAAGGACGACTTGCGCGAGCTGGGGCTCGTCATCGACACCGTCGACAATCTGGACGGGGAGACCGGCTACGTCGCCCGTCGCGACAGCAATCGGCTCCCGCCCATCACTCTGGACGCCGCCGAGGCCACCGCGCTCGGCCTCGCGGCCCGCGTCTGGCAGCAGGCCCGCCTCGCCGCGGCGGCCAGCGGTGCCCTGCAGAAGCTGCACGCCGCCGGCGGTATGCCGCCGGGCACCATCCCCGAGCAGGGCGGGGAGCGGCAGCTGAGCACGCTGGAGCCGCATATTCCGGCCCGCGAGGCCGCGTTCGAGCCGCTGATGCTGGCCTGCCGCGACCGCCGCCCCGTCGTCTTCGACTACCGCAAGTCCAACGCGGCCCGCTCCGAGCGGCGGCATGTCGAGCCGTGGACGCTGGAGTGCTGGCGCGGGCACTGGTATCTGGCGGGGTGGGACCGGGAGCGGCAGGACGAGCGGGTCTTCCGCATCTCGCGGATCACCGGCCCGGTCCGCTCCCGCGCCGCCGCCTTCACCGCGCCGGTACCCGATCAGGTGACGGTGCGCGAAACCGTGGAGCGCTGGGCGGGAGAGGGCGCCACCAGCACGGCGCGGATCAGGCTGCGCGCGGGCGCGGGCTACCCGCTGCGGGCGCGGGCGCTGCACACCCGGGAACTCGGTGACGGATGGGAAGAGTTGGAGATCCCGTACGGGCACGGCCTGGACGCCTGGCTGGTGGAGTTCGGCCCGGACGTCGTCGTGCTGGAGCCCGCCGAGCTGCGTGCCGATGTGATCGACCGGCTGCGTGCCGTGGCAAAGGGCTGAGGGAGGAGCGGCAGTGGCGGTGAACGCCATCGACCAGACCCGCAGGATGCTCTCGCTGGTCACCTATCTCAGGGACCGGCCGGGAGCCCGGGTCGAGGAGGTCGCGCGCGCCTTCGGTATCTCCGACGACGAGCTGATCTCCGATCTGAACGTGCTGCCGATGTGCGGCACCAGCTTCCGCGGCGGCGATCTGCTGGAGATCGACACCGACGGGGAGCGCATCTGGTGGCGCAACTCCGAGGCGCTGGGCAGCGATACGGCACAGCCGCTGCGGCTGGCCGCCGACGAGGCCACGGCGCTGCTGGTCGCGGCCCGCGCCGTGGCCACACTGCCGGGCCTGCGGGAGAGCGACCGGGACGCGCTCCAGCGGGCCACGGCGAAGTTGGAGACGGCGGCGGGCGAGAGTGCGGGCGCCAGCTCGCGGCTGTCGGTCACCTTCGAGTCCGAGGGCGGCGTCTTCGCCGACGTCGACCGCGCCATCGCCGAGCGCCGTCGGCTGTGGATCCGCTACTACTCGCCCGCCCGGGACGAGCTGACCGAGCGCGAGGTGGACCCGATCCGGCTGTTCGCCGTCGGTCACACCTACGTCGAGGCGTGGTGCCGGCTCTCGGAGGCGCGGCGGACCTTCCGGCTGGACCGGGTGGCCGAGATCAGGCTGCTGGACGAGCGCTCCGACCCGCCGCCGATAGAGCCGCGCGATCTGAGCGCCGGGCTGGTGCAGCCCGCGGCCACCGATCCGGAGGTCGTCGTCGAGGTCGGCCCCGGGGGGCGGTGGGTCGCGGAGTACTACCCGCACGACAGCGCCGAGGAGCTGCCCGACGGCGGCCTGCGCATCACGCTGCGTACCCCGGACCCCGCCTCGCTGCGGCGGCTGGCGCTCCGGCTGGGTCCGGACGGCCGCATCACGGCGCCGGAGGAGCTCGCCCACAGCGCACGGGAAGCGGCGCGAAAGGCGCTGGCGGCGTACGGCGAGCAGGTCGTATAGGAAGGACCGGCAGGGCGTCGTCACTGCCAGGCACTAGGCTGCCCCTCATGCTCTGGCCGATGGTGTTTCTGGCGCTCGCGTTCTGCGGGATCGCCGTGCTCGGAGTGCTCGCCGTACGGGTGGGGCTGGAGGTGCAGCGCTTCTCGCGGGCGGTCGGCGACAGCTCGGAGCGGATCACGCGGGCCGCGGAGAACCTGGAGCGGGCGGCGATGCCGCTGGCAGCGCGGTCCGGCCAGGGGACGGATTCCGACGGAACGCAAGGCCCCAACGAGACATAACCGACGTACGGCCGGTCTCCGGCCCTGGATCGGGGAGCGGTAGGCTGCAAGGTGCCGCGTCGACGGGCGCTGGGGTGTGCCACCGGGGGGATGCACAGGGATTGCCCGGTGTTCACTCCACAGGGTTACGATCGATGCTGGCACGTCAGCACGATGAAGCCAGTCCGATTCATCCGGCAGGCACGGAACACGCCGCCCCGGCGAGAAGGTAGTGGCAACATGCCCCTAGGTTTGAGGCCCATGGAGATCGTTCTGATTCTCCTTGTCATCCTGCTGCTGTTCGGCGCCAAGAAGCTTCCGGACATGGCCCGTTCGCTCGGCAAGTCGGCCCGCATCCTCAAGAGCGAAGCCAAGCAGATGAAGAAGGAAGGCGCCTCCGACGCCGAAGCGGACAAGTCCGGTGAGGCGCAGCAGTCGGCGCCGAAGACGATCCAGGCCGCTCCCGGTGACGTCTCGACGTCGCGTCCTGTCACCGAGCCGGCGGACCAGCCGAAGCAGAGCTGAGCGACGGCCCGGCCACCGTGCCGGCCGTGCCCGCCGTCCGCTCCGTGGCACCGGCCGCGGGGTGGCGGAGTCAGCCGTATCCGACACTTCGAGACTGAGGACGAGGGTTGCTCAAGTCCGCCCGGAAGCAGGGTAAACAGGAGAAGGACCCCGAGGGGCGGATGCCTCTTGCGGACCACCTGCGGGAGTTGCGCAACCGCTTGATGAAGTCGGTGCTGGCGATCCTCGTCGTCACCATCGTGGCGATGATCTACTACAAGCAGATCGCCGATTTCCTGATGCACCCGGTGCGGGAGTCGGTCGGCTGTGGCGACAAGAGCTTCGGCAAGGCCGCCGCGGAGGGCGAGACTTGCGCGGAGATCACCATCAACGGGCTGATCGCGCCGTTCACGATCATGCTGAAGGTGGCGTTGACCACCGGTGTCGTCATCGCCTCCCCGATCTGGCTGTACCAGCTGTGGGGCTTCCTCGCCCCCGGCCTGCACAAGCACGAGAAGCGGTACGCGCGCTCCTTCGTCGGTGCCGGTGTGCCGCTGTTCCTCGCCGGTGCCTTTCTGGCCTATCTGATCCTGCCGAAGGCCGCCAAGACGCTGCTGGACTTCTCCCCGGACGGCGCGGGCAACCTGATCCCGCTGGACGACTTCCTCGACATCGTCACCCGGCTGGTCATCGTCTTCGGTCTCGCCTTCGAGCTGCCGCTGCTGCTCGTCCTGCTCAACTTCGGGGGAGTGCTGACCGGCAAGCGGCTGCTGGGCTGGTGGCGGGGGATGGTCATCGGCATCACCGTCTTCGCCGCCGTCGCCACCCCCACTGGTGACCCGCTGACGATGGGTGCGCTGGCGGCGCCGATCGTGCTGCTGTACTTCGCCGCCGTCGGTATTTGTCTCTTCAACGACCGCCGCCGCAGCCGCTCCGACCCCTACGCCGGGCTGGACGACGACGAGGCATCGCCGCTCGACGACGCGCCCGAGACCGTGGGCGCCGCCGAGTCCCTGCCCGCCCCGCGCCCCGACGCCGAGGGCAGTGCGCAGGACGGCGGTGGTGCGGGCGGCCCGCAGCGGCCTGACGGTTACGACGACGCAACCTGAGCAGCGCTTCGGGCCGGGCGGTCACCGTCCGCATCCGAGCGGTCGGCAGCGCGCTGACCACGGGGTTTGCTCCATGGCCCGGTAAAGATCGTGAGTTCTGTCAGAGGTGGCCGGTAGGCTCGTAGACACGATGACCGAGGATCTGTCCCCCGCGGAGCGGTATTCGGCGGCGCGCAAGCGTGCCGCCGAGCAGGCCACCGCTCTCGCGCCCTTCCGTGACCTGTACGACTTCGATCTGGACCCCTTCCAGATCGAGGCGTGCGAAGCCCTCGAAGCAGGAAAGGGTGTGCTGGTCGCGGCGCCGACCGGCTCCGGCAAGACCATCGTGGGCGAGTTCGCCGTCCACCTGGCCCTCACGCAGGGCCGCAAGTGCTTCTACACGACCCCCATCAAGGCGCTGTCCAACCAGAAGTTCAGCGATCTGGTCAAGCGGTACGGACCGGCCAAGGTCGGCCTGCTCACCGGCGACAACAGCGTCAACTCCGAGGCACCCATCGTCGTGATGACGACCGAGGTGCTGCGGAACATGCTCTACGCGGGCTCGAAGTCCCTGCTGGGCCTGGGCTACGTCGTCATGGACGAGGTCCACTACCTCTCGGACCGCTTCCGGGGCGCCGTATGGGAAGAGGTGATCATCCACCTTCCCGAGTCGGTCACCATCGTCTCGCTCTCGGCCACTGTCTCCAATGCGGAGGAGTTCGGCGACTGGCTGGACACTGTGCGTGGCGACACCGAGGTGATCGTCTCCGAACACCGTCCGGTGCCGCTGTGGCAGCACGTGCTGGCGGGCCGCCGGATGTACGACCTGTTCGAGGAGTCCCGCGACAAGCGCGAGGTCAACCCCGATCTGGTGCGGATGGCCCGGATGGAGAACAGCCGGGTGGGCAACGGGCGCGACAGGCGCCGCGGACGCCCCCAGAGGGAGGCCGACCGGGAGCGGGAGCGGCGGCAGCGCGCCCGGATCTGGACGCCCAGCCGCCCCGAGGTGATCGACCGGCTGGACTCGGAGGGGCTGCTCCCGGCCATCACGTTCATCTTCAGCCGCGCGGGCTGCGAGGCCGCCGTCCAGCAGTGCCTCTACTCGGGCCTGCGGCTCAACGACAACGCGGCCCGGGCCCGGGTCCGCGAGATCGCCGAGGAGCGCACCGCCGACATCCCCGACAAGGATCTGCACGTCCTCGGCTATTTCGAGTGGCTGGAGGGCCTGGAGCGGGGCATCGCCGCGCATCACGCGGGCATGCTGCCCACCTTCAAGGAGGTGGTCGAGGAGCTGTTCGTCCGCGGACTGGTCAAGGCCGTCTTCGCCACCGAGACGCTGGCGCTGGGCATCAACATGCCGGCCCGCTCCGTGGTGCTGGAGAAGCTGGTCAAGTGGAACGGTGAGCAGCACGCCGATATCACTCCGGGTGAGTTCACGCAGCTCACCGGGCGCGCGGGGCGGCGCGGCATCGACATCGAGGGGCACGCCGTGGTGCTGTGGCAGCGCGGCATGGACCCGGGTGCGCTTGCGGGGCTGGCCGGTGCGCGTACGTATCCGCTGCGCTCGTCGTTCAAGCCGTCGTACAACATGGCGGTCAACCTCGTCTCGCAGTTCGGCAGACACCGCTCGCGCGAGCTGCTGGAGACGTCGTTCGCGCAGTTCCAGGCCGACCGCTCGGTGGTCGGCATCTCCCGGCAGGTGCAGAAGAACGAGGAGGGTCTGGCGGGCTACCAAGCCTCCATGACCTGCCACTTGGGGGACTTCGAGGAGTACGCGCGGCTGCGCAGGGAGCTCAAGGACCGCGAGACCGAGCTGGCCAAGCAGGGTGCCAACCAGCGCCGGGCGCAGGCGGCGGCAGCGCTGGAGAGGCTCAAGCCGGGCGATGTCATCCACGTGCCCACCGGTAAGTACGCCGGCCTCGCGCTGGTGCTGGACCCGGGTGTGAGCGGCGGACGAGGATCCGGGCCGCGCAGGGGCTACGACGGAACGACAGGGCACGAGGGCCCGCGCCCGCTGGTGCTGACGGCGCAGCGGCAGGTCAAACGGCTGGGCCCGATCGACTTCCCGGTGCCGGTCGAGCCGTTGGAGCGGATGCGCATCCCCAAGTCGTTCAACGCACGCAGCCCTCAGTCCCGCCGCGATCTGGCTTCGGCGCTGCGCAGCAAGGCGGGCCCCTATGTGCCCGAGCGGCACCGCAGACAGCGCTCGGCCGCCGCCGACGACCCCGAGATCGAGCGGCTGCGCAAGGCCATCCGGCAGCACCCCTGCCACGGTTGCGACGAGCGCGAGGACCACGCCCGCTGGGCCGAGCGCTACCACCGGCTCAAGCGGGACACCCGCCAGCTGGAGCGGCGCATCGAGGGGCGTACGAACACGATTGCCCGCACCTTCGACCGGGTGTACGCGCTCCTCTCGGAGCTGGGCTATCTCTCCGGCGACCACGTCACCGACGACGGCCGGGTGCTGGCCCGGCTCTACGGCGAGCTGGACCTGCTCGCCTCGGAGTGCCTGCGCGAGGGCGTATGGGAAGGGCTGCCGCCTGCCGAGCTGGCCGCCTGTGTCTCCGCGTTGGTGTTCGAGGCCCGCAGCAACGACGACGCGCTGCCCCCCAAGCTGCCCGGCGGCCGGGCGCGGGCCGCGCTCGGCGAGATGGTGCGGATCTGGGGGCGGCTGGACGCCCTTGAGGAGGAGCACCGCATCACCGCGACCGAGGGCGTCGGCCAGCGCGAGCCCGACCTGGGCTTCGCCTGGGCCGCCTACCGTTGGGCGGACGGCCATGGCCTTGACGAGGTGCTGCGCGAGGCCGACATGCCGGCCGGTGACTTCGTGCGCTGGTGCAAGCAGGTCATCGATGTCCTCGGCCAGTTGGCCGCGGCTGCCCCGGAGGGCGGCACGGTATCGAGGAACGCCCGCAGGGCGATCGACGGCATGCTGCGCGGCGTGGTGGCGTACTCCAGCGTGGGGTGAGCACGGGCCTGGTTCCGGATGATGCCGTCGATTCCCGCCCAGGTGTCGTCCCGCCGTGCCTCGGCGCCTGACCTTGCGGACAGAAGTTGTCCGCAGGGGTTTCTATCGTCACCGCATGACCTTTCAGATCCGCCCCTTCCGCATCGCCGTCCCCCAGGCCGACCTGGACGACCTCAGGGAGCGGCTGGCCCGTACCCGCCTGCCCCGCGAACTGCCCGGCGAGGGCTGGGACCGCGGCGTCCCCGGGGAGACGCTGCGCGAGCTGGCCGCTTACTGGGCCGAGGAGTTCGACTGGCGGGAGCAGGAAGCGGCACTCAACCGGTTCCCGCAGTTCATGACGGAGATCGATGGACAGGACCTGCACTTCCTGCATGTGCGCTCGCCCGAACCCGGAGCGCTGCCGCTGCTGCTCCACCACGGCTGGCCCAACACCTTCGCCGAGTTCGCCCGGTTGATCGGCCCGCTCACCGACCCCGGCGCGCACGGTGGGGACCCCGCGCAGGCTTTCCACGTCGTGGTGCCCTCGGTGCCCGGCTTCGCCTTTTCCGCACCGCCGCGCGGGACGGGCTGGGACGCGGCACGGGTGGGCCGGCTGTCCGCCGAGCTGATGCGGCGGCTCGGATACGACCGCTACGGCGCCCAGGGCGGTGACTTCGGTGCCTATGTGGCCCCCGAGGTCGCCACCGCGGCGCCCGGGCATGTGGCGGGGGTGTACATCACCGGAGGGCTGGGCTTCCCCACCGCGGACGACGTTCCCGAACTGAGCCCGGACGAACGCGCCCTGTACGACGCGCTGATGAACCAGGACTGGATGCACGGGGTCGACCACCACGCGCTGCTGCGCGCCGCGCCACAGACCTTCGCGTACGGCTGGCACGACTCGCCCGTCGGGGCGCTGGCCTGGCTGGCGCAGAAGTTCCACGACTTCAATGCGACGGGCAGGCCGCTGGAGGAGACCATCGACCGGGATCTGTTCCTGACCAACGTCAGCCTCTACTGGCTGACGGACACGCTGGGTTCGGCATCGTGGCCGTACTACGAGAGCAGCGGGTTCGGCTGGCCGCGCGGCAGTGCCGAGGCGCCGAGCGGCGTCTACTGCGGCCCGCCCGGCATCCGGCGGCTGGCCGAGAAGCACACGAAGGTGCTCCACTGGCCCGAGGACAACCCCGCAGGCCACCACTTCCTCGCCATGGACCAGCCGGAAGCGCTGGCCGCTGACATGAGGGAGTTCTTCGCCAAGGTGCGATGAGTACGGCCGGATCGTCCGGTTGTCGGTCGTCTACCGGGTGCCGGCGGCGGATCGGTCCCGGTACGAGAACCGGCGTCTCACGCACGCACGTTGACGCGGCCGTCCTGCAGTGCGTCGACGTAGCGCCGGGACTCGTGCAGGCTCATGCCGGTGTCCCTACGTGCCTGGACGACCGCCTCACGGTGCTTGTTGTCCGCTATCAGGCGCAGCAACTGGGGCGAGGGCGGGTGGACGCATGTCTTCCGGCGCACGAGCTGCCCGTCGTCGAGAAAGGCTGGTTCGAGGAGGGTGTCCTCGTAGAAGCGCAGATGGACATCGAGATCGAACTGCGGGTCGAGCACCCGCCGGGTCAGCCAGCTGATGCACTGTTCCGGCCCTTCGAAGTCGTCCGGGTGCACCTCCTGACGGCTCGTCAGTGCCCAGCCAGGGCGGGGCCCGTTGCGCTCGCGGCGCCGCAGATCCGAGAAGAGCACCCCGCCGATCCGGCCGGCTGCCCCTCGTCCTGCCAGTGCCGGGCGTCTGCTCTCCTCCCAGGTGCCTTCAGCGCCCGGTGCGTAGTCGGCGAGCTCGCCGTCGTCGTCGACGAAGTCCATGGGGAAACCCGTCACGATGGTGCACTCCTGCGGCTCCGGTCCCAGCCCCAGGTGCCAGCGCAGCTCGGTCAGCTCGGCTTCCGAGAGGTCGTCGGGGAGATCCGCGTTGATGAGCAGCTCGTATACGTCAGCCATGCCGCGCAGTCTGACAGGCCGGGGTGACAGTGACGGCGTTGCGCAGCCCCATCCGGATCACCAAGGGCCGGCTCGGTCATTCCTCGGAGTCCTGGTAGCCGTATGACGCGAGGTTCCCGTCAGCCGGCTCGACAGCGTTGTCCTCGTCGCCCTCGGACACGATCTCGTCGGCCGGCGCGGCCTTCACCTCGTAGAGACTGCCCAGGATGTGGTGCGCGTCCTTGCGAGCGCCGGTTCGCGCAGCGTCATGGGGCGGGGCGGTGTTGACGGCCGTCGTGGGGGGCGGGATGTTCAAGCGTGTGTCAACTGCCGGGCACCGGGTGGCCGTACGTGCCCGGCAGTGTCTTGTGTGATGCGCGCGACCCGCGTGCATCCCGTACTCGACAGGGGGCCAAGTGCGTACGAGCAGCAGCACCAGCAGAGCCAGATCCCTGACCCGCCGTTGGGCCTGCGCCGTGACCGCCGTCGCCGCGGTCGCGGCGCTGTCGTCCACGGCCGCCACCGCGCAGCCGGGCACCGCCGCGGCCCAGGGCGGGCACGGTGATCCGGCCGGGAACCTGCGGCTGACCCAGCTGCAGGCGATGGCCACGCACAACAGCTACCACCGCGAGACCACCTCCCTCGCCGAGCAGAACCTGATGTCCCAGTACGACCCCAACTGGCAGACGCTGCTCTACAGCCACTCCTCGCTCCCCGTACAGTTCGAACGCCAGCGTGCCCGCGGCATCGAACTCGACGTCTTCCCCGATCCGGAAGGCGGCCTCTATGCGGACCCGCTGCTCCGCAAGCGTGCCGGGCTGCCCCCGCTGGACGACCCGGAGCTGAAGAAGCCCGGCTTCAAGGTGCTGCACTGGGCGGACTTCGACTACCGGTCGACCTGTGTGACCCTGCGCGGCTGTCTGCGCCAGGTCAAGAAGTGGTCCGACAGCCGGCCGGGACATGTGGCCGTACCGATCCTGTTGGAGCTGAAGCAGACGGATCCGCGGCTGGAGGAGCAGGGGGGCGCCAAGAGCCCGCCGTGGGACACGGCGATGCTCGACGCGCTGGACAAGGAGATCCGCTCCGTCTTCCCCGACGACGAGACGGTCACACCGGACGACATCCGGCGGCCCGGCCGGACGCTGGAGCAGTCGGTGTTGCGCCACGGCTGGCCGAAGGTACGTGACACCCGGGGCCAGGTCATGTTCTTCATGGACAACGACGGCAAGGAGATCCAGGATGCCTACCGTGCCGGAGGGCGCGAGAGCCTGCAAGGCCGGGTGCTGTTCACCGACTCCGAACCGGGGCGGGCGGACGCGGCCTTCATGAAGGTGAACGACCCGACGGGCGCCAACAAGGCCGTCATCCGCGATCTGGTGCAGCGCGGGTTCTTCGTACGGACCCGGTCGGACGTACCGCTGGACCAGGCGCGGAGCGGGGACACCGGGATGCTGCGGGACGCGCTCTCGTCCGGGGCGCAGATGGTGAGCACCGATTTCCCGGTGCCCGGGATGGCGGCCCGCTACGGGTCCGACTACGTCGCGGAGTTGCCGGGCGACAGGGACCGCGCCGTACGGTGCAACCCCGTGACAGGTCCCCGGCACTGCCCCCAGGGCCCGTTGGAGCCGCGCTGATCCTGGCCTGTTGGCCTGTTGGCCTGTTGGCCTGTTGGCCTGTTGGCCTGTTGGCCTGTTGGCCCACGTCCCTGGTCCCAGGCCGCTGCCCCGCCCCGGGCGGGCGGGGCAGAGTCTTCCCCGGCCCACTCAGGCGGCGGGCTGGTGCTCCTGCTCGGCTTCGACGCGTTCGTTCCACTCCTTCTTGGACGACTGCCAGCCGTCCTCGTCGGCCCCGAGCCGCCAGTAACCGGATATGGAGAGCTGCTCGCGCTCGATGCCCCGCTCCAGCCGCAGGTGGCCGCGGAGTTCCTTCACGAAGCCTGCCTCGCCGTGGACGAAGGCGTGCACCCGCCCCGGGGGGAACTCCAGTTCGCGGACGGCCGCTACCAGGCGTTCGCCCACGGGCGCCGCACCCCGGTGCAGCCAGCGCACCTGGGCGCCGAGCGGCGTGTCCAGCGGCTGCTCCTCCTCGGGCCCGGCGACCTCGATGAGCGCCCGTACGGAGGCTCCGGCGGGCATCCGGGCCAGCGAGGCCGCGATGGCGGGCAGCGCGCTCTCGTCCCCGGCCAGCAGATGCCAGTCGGCTTCCGGGCTGGGCGCATAGGCGCCGCCGGGGCCCAGGAACCTGACCTCCTCGCCGACGGTGGCGGAGCGGGCCCACGGTCCGGCCAGCCCCTCGTCGCCGTGGACGACGAAGTCGATGGTCAGCTCCAGTGCGGCCGGGTCCCAGGCGCGGACGGTGTAGGTGCGCATCGAGGGCCACTGCGAGCGCGGCAGGTCGGCACGGATGCGGGCGATGTCGAACGGCTCCGGGTAGCGCACGCCGGGGGCCGGGAACAGCAGCTTGACGTAGTGGTCGGTGTACTCACCGGCCGGGAAGCCCGCCAGGGACTTGCCGCCGAGGACGATGCGCACCATGTGCGGTGTCAGCTGCTCGGTGCGGATCACGCGCGCCTGGTGGAGCTGCGGTTTGTTGCGGGCTGGACGGGCCGGGCGTTCTGGCACGGGGCCTCCCTGGACACGGGGCAACTTAGGCATACCTAAGCTAACAGATGGGTGCCGGGAAAGATCGGCCGCCGGCCCTGCCGCGGTCTCAGCCCGCGAGCGCTTCCAGCAGCCGTCGCAGCGAGCCGCCCAGGCCCCAGCGTTCGGACAGTGCCTCCAGCAGTGCGGGGTCGCGCGGGGCGCGCGGCAGGGTGAGATCGACGTCCGGGAGGGAGATGTCCCGGGCGACCCGCACCACCGTCGGCGCGACATCCAGATAGGCGGCGGCCTCCTTGAACTTCGTGCGCTGCGCTGGGGTGAGCCGCGAGACCGGGTCGGCCGCGGCGGCGCGGATACCGGCCAGATCGCCGTACTGGGCCAGCAGCTTGGCGGCGGTCTTCTCGCCGACGCCGCGCACCCCGGGCAGGCCGTCGCTGGGGTCGCCGCGCAGCACGGCCAGATCCGCGTACCCGGCGCCGTCGACGCCGTATTTGGCGCGCAGCGCCGCACCGTCGTACGTGTCCAGGCTGCCGACGCCCTTGACGGGGTAGAGCACGCGGACGTCGCGCTCGTCGTCGACGAGCTGGAACAGGTCGCGGTCGCCGGTGACGACATCGACAGGTCCGGCGGCGCGGGTGGCGAGGGTGCCGATCACATCGTCCGCCTCGTATCCCTCGGCACCCAGCCGGGCCAGCCCGATCGCGTCCAGCACCTGCTCGATCACCGGAACCTGCGGGCCTAGGGTGTCGGGGGTCTCCTCCTCGTCCGGGCCGTCCGGGATCTCCTCGGCGACGCGGTGCGCCTTGTAGGAGGGGATCAACTCCACCCGCCACTGCGGGCGCCAGTCGGCGTCCATGCAGGCGGCCAGCGCCTGGGGGCGGTGGTCCTGGACCAGTCTGGCGATGAAGTCGAGCAGCCCGCGCACCGCGTTGACGGGGGTTCCGTCCGGGGCGCGGACGGTGTCCGGGACGCCGAAGTAGGCGCGGAAGTAGAGCGAGGCGGTGTCCAGGAGCATCAGCCGATGGCCGCCTCGTGCGTGCGCTGTGTTCGCTGCGTTCGCTGTGGTGATGGTCACGAACCGATGATGCCGTACGGGACTGACACAGCACGGCTCGTGGTCGTTCGGCGGCTATAGGTGCCACTTGGTTGGACTCCCGCCCCGGCCTGGAGGACAAGCTGGCTCCGGTCAAGTGACGGCCCCTCGGGTTGCCGAGGAGTGAAGCCCTGCTGAGCGGCCCAGGG